>JARRJX010000020.1:0-9954 GCA_037388645.1 Chloroflexota bacterium | reverse complement strand
GCGGGGAGCGCAGCAGGAAAGTTCGCTCGACGCCGACCCCGTGTGACGCGGTGCGGCGCACGGTAAAGTTGGCATCGTTGCCGCCCTTACGCAGCCGGATCACCGTGCCGGGGAAGACCTGCACGCGCTCGCGCTCCCCTTCCACGATCCGCACGTGAACCTTCACCGAGTCGCCAGGACGCAGCTCTGGGATGTTTGGATTGGGTGGGGTTTCCAGGGATTTGATTAATTCGTATTCGTTCATCACCAGTCTCGCTTGCCGCCGGGGCCGACCATGAACCTATCCCTGATTGTTTGCGGATAGTGGGGCATGCAGCCCGGCATGCTCTTTCAATAACAGACCAGCGCAGAGGCTGGTCCGCTTTAAGGTTATTTAACTTGTTGTTTTGTCCACGTCAGGTGGGAGCGGATTATACCGTCTGGTGGACGGTGTGGTCAAATACGATCTGGAAAGACCGGCAGGATGCGTAGCCAGAATGAGGCTGAGGGTGTTATCGTTAAAGGCAGCCGACAGATTCCACACCAGAGTCAAGTGAGCGTATGGAGCAAACCACCCCTAAAACCGAGTTCCTGGCCGGGCTGCGCGACATGATCCCGATGATCGTCGGCGCGATCCCGTTTGGCATCATCTTCGGCGCGGTGGCCGTCACCGGCGGGCTGTCCCCCGCGGCCACGCAGGGGATGTCGCTGTTCGTATTCGCCGGGTCGGCGCAGTTCATCGCCGCCGGGCTGATCGCTGAAGGCATCCCGCCAGGGATCATCATCCTGACGACCTTCATCGTCAACTTGCGCCACGCGCTTTACGGTGCGTCGCTCGCCCCCTACCTGAAGCACCTTCCCCAGAAGTGGCTGGTGCCGTTCGGCTTCCTGCTCACCGACGAGACCTACGCGGTTACGATCAGACGCTACCAGGAGCGTGGGGTTGGCCCACACGGGCACTGGTATTACATCGCCTCGGCGCTGTTCATGTACACCAACTGGCAGATCTGCACCCTGATCGGCATCGTCACCGGGCGCAGCCTGCAAGGGGCGGCCAATTGGGGGCTGGATTTTGCGATGGTGGCGACTTTCATCGGCATCACGGTTCCGCTGATCGTCAACCGCCCAATGCTGGTCTGCACCCTCGTCGCCGGGGTGACGGCGGTGCTGGCGAACGGCCTGCCCAACAAACTCGGCCTGATGCTGGCCGCGCTGCTGGGGATCGGGGCGGGGGTGCTGGCCGAATCGTTCCGGCTGGGCGGGCAGCCTGAGGTGGCCACGGTGGAGGGAGACGCATGAGCGACGCACTGCTTTTGCTGGGCATGATGCTGGTTACTTTTGGCGTGCGCTACCCGACACTGGCGATCATCGGGCGGCTGGACCTACCCGACCCATTCTTCCGGGCGCTGCGCTTCGTGCCGCCCGCCGTGCTGACCGCGATTATCGCCCCGGCGATGCTGATGCCCGCAGGCCCGCTGGACATCAGCCACACCAACGCCTACCTTGTGGCGGGGATCGCGTCGGTGGGGGTGGCCTGGTGGCGCAAGAACCTGCTGCTGACGATCCTGGTTGGGATGGCGGTCTTTCTGCTCTGGCGGGTGGCTGTCGGCGGGTGAGGCTGCTGCTTGTTCAAAGTAAAAATCGGGGCAAAAAGAATGGGCTTCGTCCACGAACCAGGGTGAGCGGTGGCGGACGAAGCCCGGAATTGGGACGGACGTATTCAGACCTGGTTACTTGTCCTTGCCCGGATGATCGTTCTCGTTATTTGCATTGTTTCCATTATTGCTGTTGTTCCCACCGCCGCCCTCGTCGTCGACCCCATCCGATGGGTCGTCCTCGCCACTAGGCCCGCCAATGCCCTGGGATGGATTGCTTGAGTCGACGCCGTCTATATTGTTGCCGTGGCCGTTGTTGCTGCTGCTGTCGTCGATGCTCTTGCCCTCGTCGTCGACCTCGCCCGACGGGTCGTCCTCGCCACTAGGCCCGCCAATGTCCTGGGATGGGTTGCTTGAGTCGACGCCGTCCAGGTTGTTGCCATGGCCGTTGTTGCCGCTGCCATCCTCGGCGGCAGGCTCTTCGCCCACCAAACCGGGCGAGATGGCCTGTTCGGGCGTGATAAGCGGGTCATCCCCTTCGAGCGGGGGCACGTCTTGCACCGTCTCGTAGTTTGCCCCGACGCTGGCGGTGGGAGATGGGCGTGGCTGGCTGGCTGGTTCGTCCCTGCCGGGCGGCTCCGTCATATCGACAGTCTCCACCTCGTCGACGGGCTGCCCGACCTGGAGGGTCGGCGGCTCAACCGTCGGCGAGTCGACGACTGGGTTGTCCGGTCGGGGGAGGGCAATTGCCAGCCCGGCTGCCAGCGACAGGCCCAACAGCAGAAGGCCCAGCCTTCCCAACCCATGAGAAAGACCGCCGCTGATGCCGGATGCCGGGCCTGAGCCGTTCCCATTCCCCGGCTGCGGAGGGCGGCCATTGGATACCAGGCGGGTCTGAAGCCGGGCCGCCGCCTGGGAGCGGAACGCCGCCGAGGGCTGGACTGCGTGAAGCTCGCTCAAGCGTCCGGCCATGGTCAGCAGCGGGCGGAGCTGAGCTTGATATTCGGGATACCTCTCCAGGCACTCCTGAGCCGTCGCCTCGCCGCGCTCAATTGCTTCCAGGCAGTTATTCAGTATTTCGGCGAAAGGTGTTAGCTCAGTACTCATCGACCTACAGTCGCTTACTCAGGTGTTCTTGAAGCTTCGCCAGGGCCTGGTATTGGATAACCCGTGACGAGCCTTCGGTTTTCCCGGTTATCTCCGCCACCTCACGGTGTGATAACCCCTCTACGAACCGGAGGATGATAACTTCTTGTTCGACCTCGCTCAGAATGTGCATGGCGTTAATCAAGTCTGCGTGCGCTTCAGAGATCTCGACGGCCAGCTCCGGCTCGTGCTCCGCCGCCTGCTGGGACAGCACGTCGATGGCCGAAGTAGCAACGGGATGCTGTCTGCGCACGTGATCCACCACCAGGTTGTGCGCGATCCGGTACAGCCAGCTCGTGACTGGGTGCTCCGTCACCTTGTAGTTCGGCAGATACTCCCATGCTCTGACAAACGCCTCCTCTGTCAAATCCTCGGCGACAAGCTGGTCGTGCACCCGGAAAAAGATGTAGCGGTAGATGGCGTCCATGTGGCGCGCATAAAGGATGCCAAATGCATCGGCGTCACCGCCTTGTGCATCGACAACCAGCTGTTTGTCTTCGGTGTTATGGGATTGACCAGCCTTCGAGACCATTTGCCTGGATGCTTACTTGGATGCCTCCCGCCTCCGCTGTGTATGCTCTGATCGTATACGATCGATGGCCGCTGAAGATGATTATGATAATACAAGCAAACCCCGCTCCAGACGATGGGGAATGCTCCTACCTTGTGACCTGATAGATACCAGTAATCGATGGCTGATAGGTGCGCTGCTTCTTCCAGATGGAAACTTGTGTTCTTCACATTCTGCTCACAATGGTGGTTCCGCTGCTAGACTGTGACCCGGTTGTATTCGCGTGCCATAGCCCCCATGATCTCTTGCAGCGTGTGATCGGCAAAGGGCTTGCTCAGAAAGCCCATCGAAAACAGCGGGCGCGCTTTGGCGATCTGCATTTCGGTCGCCAGGTCGTTTTGCGCCGAGGTAAATATCACCGGGATGTCGATGTTCTCATGTATCTGGCAGGCGGCCTGAATGCCGTCGATGGGCCCCTTGAGCTGGATGTCCATCAGCACCAGGTCAGGCTGCATGGCGCGGGCATACCGGATGGCGTCTTCACCTGTGTCAGTGCAGCCCACGACTTCGTATCCTAGTCTTCTCAACCGGTATTTCAAATCCAGGGCGATGATCGCCTCGTCCTCGACGATCAGCACGCGCATCTTTGCGTTATTTGGTTCGTTGTATTGGCCTGTAGTCATGCGGGTGTCCTCTGGTCTGGTTTGATGCTGGCGTTTCTTCTCACTCTATATAACGGGGCATAGGGAGTTTTGTTAATCGGGGATGGGATGCTCATTGCAAATAAGCCGCTGGCAGGCTGAATCACAATGAGGAGAACGATAAATTCTCCGCCAAAATTGTTATTTTTTTGTAAGGTCGATCAGTCTAAAAGCCTGCGGTAGATTTGCTTGAGGACGCGTGCTGACGCCGTCCAGGAGAAGCCCTGCACGCGGAGCTGCCCCCGGTTGATCAGCGTGTTGCGCAGCGCATGGTCGTCGAGCAGCCGCCCCAGCGCATCGGCGAGCGCCTCCACGTCGGTTGGGTTGACGGTCAGCGCGGCGTTGGCGACCACCTCCGGCAGCGACGACGTGTTCGAGGAGACCACCGGCACGCCGCAGGCCATCGCCTCCAGCGGGGGGAGGCCAAAGCCCTCGTACAGCGAGGGGAAGGCGAAGACCTCCGCCGCGCTGTAGAGCGCGGGCAGGTCGTCGTCGTTGGCAAACCCCAGGAACTGCACCTGTTTGCCCATCCCCAGCTCTTCGATCTGCTGGTAGAGCGGGTCTTCGAGCCAGCCTTTGCCCCCGGCGATCACCAGCTTGAGGTCGGGTCGCCCCAACCGGTGTAACGCTTTCACCAGCCGCCCATAGTTCTTACGCGGCTGGACGGTGCCCACGCTGAAGATGTATGGACCGCCCCCGATATGGTAGCGCTCGCGCACGCTTTGCAGCGCGCCTGCGTCGGCGATCGGGTAGTAGCGGTCGCTCACCCCGCTGTACAGCACGGTGATCTTACGGGGAGGCACGCTGTACAGCGCGATCAAATCCTGGCGCGTCGACTCTGAGTCGGCCAGGATTTGATTGGCCCGCCTGACCGAGCGTGGCACGACTTCGTTCAGATATTCGCGCAGGCCGGGGTCGGCGGTCTCCGGGGCGCGGATGAAGGAGAGGTCGTGCACGGTGAGCAGGGTGCGCGTGAGGAGCTGGGTGGGCGGCAGGGTGAAATCAGGCGCGTGCAGCAGCGCAATTGGCCCTGTCCAGCGCTCGATAGGCAGCGGCATCCGGGCACGGTGCCAGGCGCGTGCCAGCCATTTTGGGGAGAGCCGTGTGGTGGCCCAGGAAAAATTCGGGCCGGGCGGCTCAGGGAGCCTGCGGGACTGCTGCCCGGCGACGAACAGCCGGAATTCGGTCTGATCGTCCAGCGCGGCCAGCGCTGCGACCAGCTCGCGCGTGTAGCGGCCAATACCGCCACCCTGTTCGAGCGCGGCGGTGTAGTCGATGGCAATGACCTGGCTCATGGCTGCCTTTCGGATGGTGGTGCGTCATATAGGGGTGGGGTCTGATCCCCATCCCTGTCATTCATCTGGTGCGACGCCCATATAATCAAGTCAGCATAACGATAGTTCGTCAATAGGCCGGTGGAGCGGGGGTGTGGCGCAGCAGGTAGGGCGTGAAGCGTGGCGGGGAGCATTTTCCCGGCGCGATCACTATAATCCGATGCATGAAAACGGATGCGGACTTCTCCAAACAAGCCAGCACGTATGCACGTCACCGCCCGCGCTATTCGCCCCGCCTGTTCGAGTACCTGGCCTCTCTGGCCGCCGAGCACGACCTGGCCTGGGACTGTGGCACGGGGAGCGGTCAGGCGGCGGTGGGCCTGGCCGGGCACTTCCGGCGGGTGGCCGGGACGGATGCCAGCCCGAGGCAGCTTGCCCAGGCTTCCCGGCATGGGAACATCCTGTGCTGGGCGGCGCTGGCGGAGCGATCCGGCCTGCGGGCCGGGCTTGTCGACCTGGTGACTGTCGCCCAGGCGCTGCACTGGTTTGACTTTGACCGCTTTTACGCTGAGGTGCGGCGCGTGCTCAAGCCGGGTGGCCTGTTCGCCGCCTGGACCTATCACCTGCCCAAGGTGTCTCCCCCGGTCGACCGCATCGTGGCCGAGTTTTACACGCAGTATTTGGGCGGCTACTGGGCCCCTCAGATCCGCTACGTTGACGACCTGTACCGGACGATCCCGTTTCCCTTTGACGAGGAGTCGTCCCCGGAGTTCGCCATGACGACCGATTGGGAGTTGGAGAACCTGGTCGGTTTCCTGCAAAGCTGGTCGGCTACCCAGCGATTCCTGGAGGAGAACGGCTATTCGCCGGTAGACGACGTGCGCCCGGTGCTGGCCGAGGCGTGGGGCCAGCCCGGCGAGCGGCAGGTGCGCTGGTCGGTGTTCGTGCGGGTGGGCCGCTACCACCCCTGACCCCGGTCAGGAATGTCTCTGTCGGTATTACAAATTGTTTTCGATTCCCACCCCTTGATCTGTATTAGTGGTACGATTTAAACGGACTGACGCGTTTTTTGATACAATCAAACACCAGAACAATTAACGTTAGGTGCAACATAACAACCTGAAGGTTCTATGACCAAACATCACTCCACCCTGATCTTCCCCCAAGAATTCCGTTGGGGAACTGCGACTTCCGCGCATCAAGTTGAAGGAAATCTGACGAACAATGATTGGGCCGCCGCCGAGCGGGCCGGTGGTTACATCTACCAGAACCAGACCGCCGGGCGCGCCTGCGACTGGTGGAACCGGGCCGAAGAAGATTTCGACCGCATGGCCGAGATGAATCACAACGCCCACCGGCTCTCGGTGGAGTGGAGCCGCATCCAGCCGCGCCCCGACGTCTGGGATGAATACGCCCTCGACCGCTATCGTGACATGCTGGTCAGCCTGAAGGCGCGCGGCATCGAGCCGATGGTCACGCTCCATCACTTCACCAACCCGATCTGGCTGGCCGAGCAGGGGGGCTGGGAAAACGAGGCGGTGGTGGGTTGGTTCGAGCAGTTCACCCGGAAGGTGGTGAGCCGCCTGGGCGACCTGACCCGGCTGTGGTGTACGATCAACGAACCGGCGGTGATGATCGCCCAGGCGTATGGGCTGAGCCGCTTCCCGCCCGGCAAGAGCGACTTCAATGCGGCGCTGCGCGTTGCCATCAACGTGATGCGCGCCCATGCCGCCGCCTACCGAACTGTCCACGAGCTGGTTCCCGGCGCGCAGGTGGGCCTCGCCAAGCACATGATGATCTGGCAGCCCTGGCGGCCCTGGCTGCCCCTCGACCGCCTGCTGACCAACGCCCTGGAGCAGTTGTTCAACCACCTCCCCCTGACCATGCTCACTCAGGGCATCATGCGGGTGCCGGGCCGCCGCGCGCTGCGCATCCCTGGGCTGACCAACACGCTGGACTGGTTGGGCGTCAACTATTACCAGCGCTACCGCATCCAGTTCAACCTCTCCTCGCGCAGCACCTTCTTCGCACGCCAGCACACCAAGCCCGGCATCCTGGCCGGGCCGGAAGGATGGGGGGAGATTCATCCACGCGGGCTGTACGATACGCTGCGTGTGCTGTGGCGGCGCTACCGCCTGCCGATGTTCATCACCGAGAACGGCATCCCGGACGAGACAGACGAGCACCGGCCCAGTTTCATTGTCTCTCACCTGCACGAGCTGTGGGGGGCGATCCAGCGCGGGATTCCCATCCAGGGCTACTATTTCTGGAGCCTGGTCGACAACTTCGAGTGGACAGAGGGCTACGACCCGCGCTTCCGCTTCGGGCTGATCGGCGTCGACTTCGAGACCCAGGAGCGGCACATCCGGCAAAGCGGCAGGCTCTATGGAGCGATCTGCCGGTATGGCGGGCTGCGCCGTGAGGTGGTCGAACAGTACACGCCGACCCTCGTCCCGCAGGTTTTTCCCTCCACGTAGGAACACGCCGGCACATTCGCCACAGATGGTGAGGGAAATCATCTGGCGGAAATGGCAAACAATACTTACCCGTATCCTGGACAATCTGCCATGCTTTGGGTAAGGTGGGGACGGCGGCGCTGAAGCACCGTCGCTCAGCCTTACAGTCCTCTCTTACCGGGAAAAGGAGTAAGTGAAAATACTATGGCTGTCAACTGGACGGAGCAGTATGCCGCGCGCACGGAAGGGATGGGCGGCTCGATCATCCGCGAAATCCTCAAGCTCACCCAACAGCCGGACATCATTTCGTTCGCCGGTGGCTTGCCTGCCCCGGAGCTGTTCCCTGTTGAGCAGGTCGCCAGGGCGACTCAGCGTGTGTTGGAGCAGCAGGGAAGCCAGGCGCTCCAATACAGCACCACCGAAGGGTATCCCCCGCTCCGCGAGATGATCGCGGAGATCATGTGTCGGCTGGGCATCACCTGCAACGCCGACAACGTGCTGATCACCAGCGGCTCGCAGCAGGCGCTTGACCTGATCGGCAAAGTGCTGATCGACCCCGGCGATCAGATTCTGGTCGAGAAGCCCACTTACCTGGGGGCGCTCCAGGCCTGGAACCTGTATCAGGCCCGGTACCTCACCGTGCCGAACGACGACGACGGCATGCGGTCCGATTCCCTGGCACGCATCCTGCAAGAAAACAAGGTTAAGTTCATCTATGCGCTGCCCAACTTCCAGAATCCCTCCGGCACGACGATGTCACGCCAGCGGCGCGTCGAGCTTGTTCAATTAGCCGAGGAGCACGGGGTGCCGATCATCGAGGACGATCCGTATGGGCAGCTTCGCTTCGAAGGCGAGCACGAGCCTCCGCTCATTGCCCTCGACGCGGAGAGCAGGCCCGGCGCTGCCCAGGCTCTCCTGGCAGAGGGGAACGTCATTTACCTGAGCACCTTCTCCAAGATCATGGCTCCCGGCTTTCGGGCGGCCTGGGTCGTCGGGCCGAAGGCCGTGATCGGCCAGCTCGTCCAGGCCAAACAGGGGGCCGATTTGCATACCAGCACCATCAACCAGATGGTGATCTACGAGGCGGCCAGGGATGGGTTCCTGGAGCAGCACATCGAGACGATCAAGCGAGTCTACCGGGAGCGGCGCGACCTGATGCTGGGCTTGATGGAGGAGCTATTCCCGCCCGGCGTCACCTGGACTCATCCGAAGGGCGGGCTGTTCCTGTGGGTGCGCCTGCCTGAAGGGATGGACAGCACGGAGCTGCTCAAGCGGGCGGTCGAGGCGAAGGTGGCCTTCGTGCCGGGCGGGCCGTTCCACCCCGGTGGGGGCGGAGAGAACACACTCCGCATGAATTTCTCGAACGCCACCGCCGAGCAGATGGAGGCGGGGATGAAACGCCTGGCCGACGTGATCCGCGCTGAGATGGAGACCATCCTGTCCGGCTGATAAACCGCTCAGGCAAACCACGCTGGGCTGCCCTGGGGCGGTCTACTGGGAGGCGAAACCCCGCTGTGCTTTGCCGACCTCACCGGCCCGAGTGATCGCCAGCTTGACGCCGATCGGCCCCACGATCTGCACGACGAGCGTCGTGGCCGTGATCACGTTGAGCACCAGGTTGCCCAGCGCTGCCCCTTCTTCGCCCAGCCCCTCAAAACGGGTGCGACACTCCAGCGCCAGGCCGATGGCGATCCCGGCCTGGGAGAGCAGGGAGAGGCCGAGGTTATCCCGCACGGCAGGCTCCGCGCCGCCCAGCGTCCCTCCCAGCCAGGCACCGAGGTATTTTCCGCCGCTGCGCAGCACAATGTAGGCCAGACCAATCGTGCCCATCGTCAGCAGCAAGTCCACCCGCAGGCGCGCCCCGGCCAGCGCGAAAAAGAGCACGTAAATCACCGGTCCCGCCTGCTCGATCGTGCTGCGGATGTAGCGACCATGCGCCGGGTCAAGGTTGATCACCACGATCCCCAGGATCATCGTGGTCAGGATCGGCGAGAAGTCGAACACGCGCGCCAGCCCGGTGCAGATGAAGACGACGAAGACCGGGACGACGATGGCATCGTGTTCCGAGGGCAGCAGATGCAGGCGCTTCATCATCTGGGCCAGCAGGAAGCCAAACCCCAGCCCAACCAGCAGCGAGCCGCCGATCTCGATCAGCGGCAGCTCGAACATCTGGGTGATGGATACCGTCTCCTGCTGGCAGAGTGCCACAGCCACCGCCGAGGCCATGCTGAACAGCAGCAGCGAGATCGCGTCGTCCAGGCCGACCACGGCCAGCAGGGTGGTTGTCAGCGG
>JARRJX010000019.1:0-10684 GCA_037388645.1 Chloroflexota bacterium | reverse complement strand
GAGGTCAGGGCCAGCGTGGGCATCCCGCTGCTCAGCCTGCTCGACGTGGTCGGCGAGGCGATCCTCGATCAGGGCATGAAGACCGTGGGGCTGCTGGGCACGCAGTTCTCGATGGAGCACGGGTTCTATCAAAAAGCTCTCAATTCAAGGGGAATCGAGGTGCTCACCCCGGAGGCAGGCGACCGGGCGTTCGTGAACAACGTGATCTATAACGAGCTGGTCAAGGGGATCATCCTGGACGGCTCGCGGGAGCGCTTCGTCGAGATTGCCGAGGGGCTGGCCGGGCGCGGGGCGCAGGGCGTGATTCTGGGCTGCACCGAGATCCCCCTGCGGAGCGGTCCGGTGGACGTCGGAATCCCGCGGTACGGCACGACGATTATGCTCGCGGAGGCCGCCTTACCGCACGCGATAGAAACCTGATCCGCGCCTGGCAATCGTCCTGTTCATTGGGAACGGGAAACGAAGTGATGGTATAATTGCAAAGCAAAATTCGCTCATAACTAGCATTTCTATGACGTGCCTGGCTAATTGACCAGCCATTTTGGCTCGTTTTTTATGTGCCTGATCTCCCGCTTTTATGCTGGCGTCCCATCCGTATCTCCGCGGGTGATCAGGTCGAGGAGAAGACTGTACTTGGAAATCGCTGAGCAGGATCAGGGAGAGAACCTGGAAGTCTCCCTGAGCCGCGACTTGAAATACTTTGACATTACGATGATCGGCGTGGGGGCGATGATCGGCGCGGGAATCTTCGTGCTGACCGGGATCGCCGCTGGAGAGGCTGGCCCCGCCCTGGTCCTCGCCTTTCTGCTGAACGGGATCGTCACCAGCTTCACCGCGATGAGCTACGCCGAGCTTGGCTCGGCCTTCCCCGAAGCCGGGGGAGGCTACCTGTGGGTGAAAGAAGCGATGGGCGGTGCGCAGGGCTTCCTCTCCGGCTGGATGAGCTGGTTCGCGCACGCCGTCGCCGGGAGCCTGTACGCGCTGGCCTTCGGCGCGTTTGCCGTCGAGCTGTGGACGAACGTCGCCGGTCTGCCCGCCATCGAAAGCACGGTGTTGGGCATGCCCGGCCATGATTTCATGCGGCTCCTGTTCATGACGGCCATCGCGATCACTTTCACCTACATCAACTTCCAGGGGGCGTCCGAGACCGGGCTGATCGGGAACGTGATCACGATGGCGAAGGTGATCATCCTATTGGTCTTCGTCATCGTCGGCCTGGGGATCATGTTCGGGCAGCCCGAATGGAAGGAAATCTACACCGTCGACTTCATGCCCGAAGGCATAAGCGGCATCGTGATCGCGATGGGGCTAACCTTCATCGCCTTTGAGGGGTACGAGATCATCGCCCAGAGCGGCGAGGAGGTGATCAACCCCAAGCGCAACATCCCCAGGGCGATCTTCAGCTCGATCGCCATCGTGGTGACGATCTACATCCTGGTCGCCTTCACCGCGATCGGGGCGACCAAGGTGCCCGCCGAGTACGGGAACATCCCGGTCTGGCAATTCCTGAGCATCGAGAAAGAGACCGCCATCGTGCGGTCCGCCGAGCAAATCCTCGGCCCGTGGGGTGGGCTGCTGATCCTGATCAGCGCGCTCGCCAGCACGATGTCCGCCCTGAACGCTACCACCTATTCTTCGGCGCGGGTCTCGTTCGCCATGGGGCGGGCCAACAACCTGCCCAAGCTGTTCAGCACGATCCATCCTGTCCGGCACACGCCGATGTGGGCGGTGATGTTCTCTGGGCTGCTGATCATCGTGATGGCCTGGGCGCTGCCCATCGAGGCGGTGGCGGCGGCAGCGGACATCATGTTCCTTCTGCTGTTCGTCCAGGTGAACATCGCGGTGATGGTGCTGCGGCATAAAATGCCGGAGCTGGATCGGGGGTTCACCATCCCCGGCTTTCCGGTCGTCCCCCTGATCGGCATCGCCAGCCAGATCGCGCTGCTGATCTTCCTGTTCCAGTTCAACGCCGGGGCGTTCGTCACGGCGATTGCCTGGATCGTGGGCGGGCTGCTGCTCTACTTCACCGTGTTCTCGCAGATCGAGGAGCGGGAGACGGTCGGCGAGATATTGCTGGAGGAAGTGCTGGTCTCGACCGACTACTCGGTGATGGTGCCAATTGCCACCCACGAGCAGGCACGCATCCTGGGCAAGATCGGGGCGATCATCGCCAAGGACAACGGCGGCGAGGTGTTCGCCCTGCACGTGGCACGCGTCCCCCAGCAGCTCACCCTCTCCGACGGGCGCTACTTCCTGCGGGAGGGGCGGCCCTACCTGGAGACGGTGATCGAGCAGGCGCGCCAGTTAGACGTGCCCGTGCACACCATGATCCGGCTGGGGCGCAAGGTGGCGGAGTCGGTGCGCAAGACCGCGATTGAGAACGCCAGCGACCTGATCGTGTTGGGCTGGCCGGGGTACACTAACACCACCGGACGCCTGTTTGGCAGCGTGATCGACTCGGTGATCGACGACCCGCCCGCAGACATCGCCATCGTGCGCTACCGGGCGTACCGCCCGATCCACTCGATCCTGGTGCCCGTCTCAGCCGGGCCGAACAGCCGCCGCGCGGTCAAGCTGGCGGTGAGCATGGCCCGCCAGGCGGAGGATGGCCCCGCCAAGGTGCACGTCGTGACCGTGGTGCCGTATGGCTGCCCGGAGAACATCTGCGTGCGCGCCCAGCAGGCTATCGACTCGTCGCTCAACGGGAGCCGCGCCTACGAATACCTGACCACCCGCCTGCTGGAAGGGCACGGCGTCACCGAGACCGTCCTCCAAGAATCCGAGGCGCACGACCTGGTGGTGATGGGCACGACCGAGGAGCCGCTCTTCCAGAACCTGCTGACCGGCAGCATCCCGGCGCGGGTCGCCAAGCAGGCCAAGATGACCGTGATCATCGTCAAGCGGCGCAGCGGCCTGATCCGCTCGATGCTGCGGCAGACGGTGGTGCCTCCCAGCACGGGCATGGGCGCGCCGGACAAGGTGCTGCCGGAGGCAGACATCCTGCTGGCGGACGACGGCGAGCTCACCGCCGATGCGGATTAACCTTCCCCGCCGCTCGATCCGGTGGCTTCGGGCAGCCAGGGAAGAGGGAGCAACGGAAAGGATAACGATCGTTCATCGTTCTGGGGGAACGAGCCAGGCTGGTTACATCTTCGTTACACTTCAACCCTGCCAGTAACCTTTTAGCGTCCTTTGTGCTAAGCTTATGCCAGAGGTTCCAGCAGCGGGAATGGTGAAAACCGGGGGGGCTTGTGGTCAAGGCGCTCTCAATCTTCACCAGGCAGGGATTCCTTCGTTTCAAGCTATCCCGTGGGAACGCCGGGTGCAGCCCGGCACCGGGCAGTCCTGGCTGGTAACCCTTAGGTGAAGGTGGGATAAGAGTGACCGAAGAGGAGCGCAAGAGCACGAGTTTCTTGGGGACGCCGCTCGACAATAAGTCGTTCCTGAGCGTGCCTCGAACCCATGCCAAGTTCGACGCATCGTTCGACTTCCAGACCGTGCCAAAGAACCCGGAAAAACAGAACGCCCGCACCGACGGCCACCCCTGGCAGATTTTGCTGGAGCTGGTAGGCGACACCATGCAGCCCCAGGCTTTTGCGATCTACGGGGACGTGGTTGTGGGGTCGAACACTCAGGAAGACCCCGACCTCGACATCAACCTCGTCAACTGGCACGGCTACAACCGGGGGGTGAGCCGCCGCCACGCCATGCTGCGCCCCAGCCGCCACAAGCTCTTCATCCTCGACTTACGCAGCACGAACGGCACGCACATCAACGGTCTGCCGCTGGGGGTGGGCTGGGCGTACGCCTTGCAAGACAGCGACCTGATCACGCTGGCCCAGCTCCACCTGCGCTTCAGGCTGTACCGCGCCCCGGCAGACTTCGAAGAATAGACCCGCCCGGAAAACAAAAAACACCTCTCTGAGACAATCGAGAGGTGCTTTTATATTCGGAGGAAACCGGTTTACAGGACGCTTCCCTCGTAAATCCCCATCACCGTGTCCAGGAACTTCAAGGCGTCATCCCACGAGCGCTGGAAGCTGTTGCGCCCGATGATCGAGCCGAAGCCGCCGCCGTCGCGGATGGCGCGGATCTCGTCGAACACCGCTTCGTCGCCCTTGGCCGCCCCGCCGGAGTTGATCACGATGCGGCGGCCATTGAAGGCGCTCTGCACCACGTGAGAAACGCGCTCGGCGAGCGTGCCGATGGGCACGCCCTGCGCTTCGTACACCTTGCGGGCCGCCTCCTGGGCGATGTGGTCGCTGGGCAGCTTCACCTTGACGATGTGCGCGCCAAGCTGTGCCGCGATCTGGGCGCAGTAGGCGATCACGTCGATGGCGGTCTCGTCTTCCTTGGCAAGGTCCCCACCGCGCGCGTACGACCAAACCACGACCACCAGCCCGTTCTGCTTCGCTTCCTCGGCGATGGCGCGCACCTGCTCGTAGAGCAGACGGCGCTCCAGAGTCCCCGGATAGATCGTGTAGCCCACCGCCACACAGCCGAGGCGCAGCGCGTCCTGGACGGAGGCGGTCTGCGCGCCGAGCGGCTCGGTCTCGCCGTGGAGGCCGTCGTGGCTGTTCAGCTTGAGGATCAGCGGAATCTGCCCGGCGAAGTCCGCCGCCCCCGCCTCAAGGAAGCCAAGCGGAGCGGCATAGGCGTTGCAGCCAGCCTCAATCGCCAGCTTGAAGTGGTAATGCGGATCGTAGCCCGCCGGGTTCGGGGCGAAGCTGCGGGCCGGGCCGTGCTCGAACCCCTGGTCGACCGGCAGGATCACCATCTTGCCGGTGCCCCCCAGGCGGCCATGCATCAGCAAACGGTAGAGGTTGGTCAGCACGCCTGGATTCTGGCCGTTATACCAACTGAGAATCTCGTCTATCGTACGAGATGGGGCAATTGTCTGTACCATGGTATGTTTCCTTCCACATTCACCGTATCAGCCCGACTGCCAGCGCGGGCCGGGCTAATTCAAATGAGCGTTTACGGAACCATCATCGGCGCTGGCAGCCGAATAACTGGCCCAGTTGTATAGAGAATATATCAAATCTGATCTCTATTATAAAAAGAAGAGGGCAGCTACGGCCCTCTTGACTATTCAACTGCACGCTCAGTGCGATAGTGTAACGCTAGTTCAGCAGTTCTTCAACCTTGCTGACCAGTTGATCGGGGTCGATTGGCTTGTCGATGAAATCGTCAACCGGCAGGTAATCGTCTTCCGGCCCAAAGCGCAGCGGCGTAGTGGTGTGGATGGCGGTGAGCATCAAGATCTGGATGTCGCTGTATTGGGCAAATTCGGACTTCGGGTCCTGGCTGCGCAGCTTGAGGGCGAGCTGGAACCCCTCGGTGGTGGTGTCCATCATGACGTCCAGGATAATCAGGTCAGGCTCTTCCGCCTTGACTTTCTCCAGGCCCTCTGCCCCGTTTTTCGCCTCGATCACCTGGTGTCCCGCCTCCTCCAGGCATAAGCGGGCAGCCAGCACCATATCAGGATCGTCGTCAATTATCAGGATTTTCGCCATTGCCTTTTTCCTTACGTGTAATTACCCAGCCAAACCGCTTCGCTACCCGCCGCCAAGCTCCCGCCTGACCGCCTCGCATAGAGCGGGCAGCGCCTGCCGCACCGGCGGCGTCAGCCCCTGCTCCCAGCCAAGCGAGCGCGGCTGCACGCCGAAGATCACCAGCTCCGCCGGGAGCACGCCTAACGCCTCGGCCAGGGCGAGCGCCTCAAGCAGCCCGGCGTCGTGCAGCGTGCCGCCCAGCGCCGCCCCATCCGCCGGGGCGATCTCGTCCGGCGTGAAGCGCCGCCACGCCCCCGGCTCAAGGCCCATGTCGGCGGCGTCGACGACCACCACGCGGGAGCGGCCCTCCAGCAGCAGGACGATCTCCAGCCCGGCGCTGCCGCCGTCGACCAGCTCGACCCCCTCGCCAAAGCCGCCCCCTTCCCGCAGGGCCTCGATCAGCACCACCCCGACCCCGTCATCGGCGCGCAGGGGGCTGCCCAGGCCGAGCACCAGGGTCTTCGCAGGCTCCACCGCCGTCCGTCCCGGCAGGCCGAGGTGCGATGCAGCGGCGCTCGCCTCGCTAGACAAACTCGACATCCAGCATGTGCGCCGAGCAGGAGATGCACGGGTCGTACGCCCGGACGAGCATCTCCAGCGCCTTGGTGATGTCCTCTTGCGGTTGGTCGAGGATGGACGGCACCAGCGAGCGCATGTCGGCTTCGATGTTCGCCAGGTTCTGGCCGGTCGGGATGACGCAGTTCGCCCCGACCACGACTCCTTCTTCGATCACGTAGTTGTGGAACAGGATGCCGCGCGGCACCTCGCACGAGCCTACGCCCTCGCCCGACAGCCGGGTGGCCGGGGCCGGTTCCTCCGGCTCGACACCACGCTCAAGCAGCGTGTCGAGGATCTCGATGCTTTCCTCGATGCAGTGGGCGATCTCGACCACCTGGGCGACGCTGTTCATGTAGGAGTTGGTGCACTTGGCCTTCAGCCCCAGCGCGGTGGCGGCGGCCTGCGCCTTGGGATGCAGCTTGTCGTGGTTGACGTTGAAGCGTGCCAGCGCACCGACCATGTAGGACTGGCGCTGGTTGGCGGTGTGTTTGGCCGACGAATGGGGCACCATCGTCTCGTTGGTAACCTCGCGGTAGCGCTCGACCGGCCACGTGCCGCCGTCGGTGCTGGCGATCTCGCCGTCGATGAAGCAGTACTCGTCCTCTTTATGCAAGGCGATGTACTCCGTATCGCGCTCGAAGTCCGGCACCCGGAGCGTCTGGATCAGGGCGACCGTCGCCTCCACGTCGGCGCGGACGGCGTCGAGCCGCTCGCGAAGCTGGTAAAGCTGGTCGTTCGTCGGGTAGTGGGTGAAGCCGCCCACCGTCATCGCGATCGGGTGGGTGTGCCGACCGCTGAGCGTCGCGCAGATGTCGCCGGAGAGCTTCTTCATGCGCAGCGCCCGCAGCACGACGTCCGGGGCGCTCTGCGCCAGCGGGATCACGCTGCCCACGCCCAGGAAATCCGGCGCGACCAGCATGTAGACGTGCAGGATGTGGCTGTCCAGTATCTCGCCGTGGAAGTTCAGCTTGCGCAGCAGCACGGTCTGCTCGCTGGGCGTCACGCCCAGCGCCTTCTCCGTCGCGCGGAGCGAGGTGGTGGCGTGGCCGACCGCGCAGATGCCGCAGATGCGCGAGGTGATGTGCGACGAATCCATGTAGTGCCGCCCGCGCAGCATCGCCTCGAAGAAGCGCGGCGTCTCTACGATTTGCAGCTCGCACTGCTTCAGCTCGCCGTTCTCCACGTCGACGACGATGTTGCCGTGGCCCTCCACGCGGGTGACATGATGTACGTCTACTTTAAGCTTTTGCATTGTCATTGGCCGCCTCCTGCTCAAGCTCCATCATCTGGTAGTTCAAAAACATCGTCATCTTCGCCCGGGCTTCTTCAAAGTCAAGCCCGTGTTCTTCCAGCACGATCCTCATGTATTCGAAGTTGGGCGACGAGACCATGCCACGGCAGCCCTCACAGCTATCGCCGTAGGTCGGGCAGATCGCGTCGCACCCGGCCCGGGTGATCGGGCCGAGGCAGGTCTTGCCCCGCAGATACACACACACGTTCCCTTTCAGCTTGCACTCGATGCAGAGCGGGTAATCCGGGATTTGCGGCATCCTGCCCTGAAGCACCTCTTTGACCGCGGCGATGAACTCGTTCCGGTCGATCGGGCAGCCGGGGATCGCGGCGTCAACCGGCACGACCGCGCTAATGGGCCGGGCCGGGTAGGTCTCGTACCAATCGGCCTTGTCGCCGTAGACGTAATGACGCACGTCGTCGAGGTCCTGGTAGTTGCGGATCGCGTTGATACCGCCCAGGTCGGCGCACGACCCCAGGGCGACCACGATGTCCGCCTGCTCGCGGATGCGCTTGATCACCGCCTCGTCGCTGGGCCGGGTGCAGGACCCCTCGATAAACGCGATCTGATAGTCCTGCCCTTTCTCACTCATCGCCTCGCGGAACTGGACGATCTCGATAGCGTCCAGCAGCTCGACGTTGGTCTGAAGGGAGTCGACGACCGTCAGTTGGCAGCCCTCGCAACTGGTGAACTCGAAGAACGCTACTTTGGGCTTGGACATCAGATCGCCTCCTCGATGTGCTTGATCTCAGAGTAAGGGAATGCCGGGCCTGACTGGCAGCTGTAGATGTTCTCCATCTGGCAGTGTCCGCACTTGCCTACCCCGCATTTCATACGCCGCTCAAGGCTGAACCAGATGTTCCCCTCCGGGATGCCTTTGCCCAGCAGCTCCATCAGCACGTAGCGATACATCACCGGCGGGCCGATGACTACCGCGATCGTGTTCCGGGCATAGACCTGCAGGTCGGGGAAGAGCGTGGTGATCACGCCGACATTCCCCTTCCAGGTATCATCTCCATGGTCAACGGTGAGCCGCAGATCGACGTCGTCCCGCGCGTCCCACTCGGCAAGCTCGTCTTTGTACAGTAAGTCACCGGGCGTGCGCGCCCCAGAGAGGATGGTGACCCGGCCATAATTACAGCGATCGTCCCGAATCTCGTTGATCAGCGATCTCAGCGGGGCAATGCCCAGGCCGCCAGGGGCGAACAACAGGTCTTTGCCCCGGAAGCGCTCAATCGGGAACCCCCGGCCAAACGGGCCGCGTATCCCGATGGTGTCGCCCACCTTCTTCTGGTGCAGCACACCTGTCAGGTCGCCCGCGCGGCGGACGCACATCTCGAAGCTGCCGTTGCTGCGGCTGGGTGAGGAGCTGATGCTGATGGGTGCTTCTCCAACGCCAAAGACAGCCACTTCGACAAACTGCCCTGGCCGGTTGTTCAGTGAATAGCCGTCCGGCAGTTGAATGGTATAGAGCTTCTCCATGGCAGTCAGGTCACGGATCGCAGCGATACGAGCGACGGTAGGGAGGTAAATAGATTGTTCTTCCAGCTTATCGTGCAACAGTAATGTCATTATCGCACCTCCTCGACATGCCCCTGGCGGTGCCGGTGGTAAAGCGCGTTGAACGTGTCAACCGGGGTGATGTGTACCAGGCAGGCTTGCGCACAACGCCCGCAGCCGACACAGCCAATCAACCCGTAGGCTTCCCACTGGTATTTCCCCTTGCGCAGGAAGCGGTGGCGCTGCCGGGCCGAGCGCGGCCCTCGGAAGTTGTGCCCCCCAGCGACCAGGGCGAACTCGTCGATCTGGCAGGAATCCCACTGCCGGATGCGGTCGCCCGCCTCAAGTGAGAAATCGACCTCGTCCACCATGTTGAAGCAGTAGCAGGTCGGGCACACGTTGGTGCACATGCCGCACGCCAGGCAGCGCTCCCCCAGCTCGTCCCAGTAGGCGTCGTCCTTCATGCTCACCGTCAGCAGGCTGGGAAGCTCGGTCGTATCAAACTCCAGCCGGTAGGCGAAATTGGGCCACTTTTCCGTCATCACCTGGTTGACGCGGCGGTAGTCCTCGTCGGTCGGCTCGTGAATGAAGGCGAACCCCTCCAGCAGGGCCTCTCCCTTTTCCGAGCCGATATCCATCGCGTAATCCTCGCCCAGGTCGGTCAGGTGCAGGTCGTAGCCCTCGGTGATGCTGAGCGTGCCCATGTCCTTGCAGAAGGAGAACGGGGTGCATGGTTTCAGGCACTCGATGCTGACCAGCACCGTGTTCTCGCGTCGGGCCTGGTAATGCTGGTCCTGGTAGCCATGCTCGTGAACCCGGTCCAGCAGGTGGATGGCGTGCATATCACAGGTATGCACCCCTAACGCCACCGTCCAGCGGTCGCTGTTTGCGACCACCGCCTCTACGCTGGCGCCGTCGAAACGAAAGATCGTCTCACGAGGGGGGAGAATGTACTTCTTGGGAGGAAGTACGGTTTGAGAGTAGCCTAGGTCAAGCTCCTCAGCCGACTCTATATCGTCGAATACGTACTGACCGTGAACCGGCTTGGGACCGACGACCCTATACCTCCTGCAAAGGCCGTCAACCCAATCCGGGAATGCGGTCTTGGACATGATACGGAAGCCCATGGTGCCCACACTCCAGTGCATTGGATGCCAATTGTGAAAAAAGAAGTAATTTTTTCAAATTACTTCCACAGGTTCACGATAGTCTCTCATCAACCAGAAACTATTGTGAACCACTTAAGACCGGCAAGTTACAATTTTCACAACGAGTCTAACACTTAGACAGGCACTGGTGGACTGACAGGTATCACCAATTCGAATGCAGGGTGTCACGAGTATTGGCTCGCCTGGATTGGTTGGCAGGGGCGGTTGGCGTATAATTTAAGCATTGAGGGAGGCGGCCAGCCCATGCTCGTCCGCGACGTGATGACACCCAACCCCTATCTGATCCGGCCCGACAGCGACTACCTGGCGGCGATTGCGATCATGCGGGCCGGGAAGTTCCACCACCTGCCGGTCGTCGACGAAAGCGGGGTGCTTGTCGGGATGGTCAGCCAGGCGGATTTGAAGCACGTCCGGCACGGACAGCCCTCCCAGCAGGCGGTCATCAACGGCGGGGTGCTGATTCACGTCCACGAAGTGATGGAGCGGGACGTGGTCACCATCCCACCCGACTACCCGATCGAGGACGCTGTGATCCTGTTGCTGGAGCACCAGATCACCGGCATGGTCGTCGTGGAAGACGGCGAGGTGAAGGGCATCCTCACCCACCACGA
>JARRJX010000018.1:0-10276 GCA_037388645.1 Chloroflexota bacterium | reverse complement strand
TGAGCGCGGCGAAATCGGCCACCCCGGCGATCAGCGTCGACTTCAAGGCGTCGAGGAGGCTGGGAGACCAGAACAGGATCGCCGCGAAAGGCAGGACGAAAAAGGAGAGCCCCGTCGCCTTGGTGAGGTAAGCGACGGCCAGGGTAAGGAACAGCAGCACACCCACCCAGACTCGTGGGCGGCGTGCCAGGTGGAGGCCCAGCAGGATGCTGAAGGTGGCGAACGCGGTCAATTGAGGGTCGACCAGCGCCTGCCGCTCGTGGAAGACGGCCATCGGCACGGCGGCGTAGAGCAGCCCCGCCAGCAGCCCGGCGCGGCGGCTGCCGAGGATAGTCCCCAGGGCGATGCACCCTGCCGTCGTGGCCACCCCATACAGCGCCGAGAGAAACCTCCCTATCCAGACTCCCTCCGGCCCCAGTGGCCGGAAGAGCGCCAGGATCGCCGTGTAGAGCCATTTGTTGTGCTCGAACCCGGCAAAAAGCTCGCCCATCGCGATGGCCTGCGCCCTGGTGATGTGATGCCCCTCGTCGCTGAACAGCGGCATGCCACGGAGCGCCACAGTGCGTATGGCTATCGCCAGCAGCAGGATGGCGATCACCTGAAGCAAGAATAACAACGTATTGCTGCGATTGTCTGCCTTGTCCATCAATCGAGACCTCTTCATGTACGACCACCGGGCCAGAAAACACAGGACGGCCACAGGCCGCCGTTCTTCAGACCATCAGTTCGCACCGCCCACGACGACGTGAGCCAATACCGCGTAATCCGGGCCAAGCTCCGGCCCGGCCACCGCTCGCAGCCGCAGGCCGCTCTCCGGATGGTACAATCCGATTCTCAGTGCATACTCGCCTGGCGGCAGGTCGTCCGGCAGGCGGATGGCGAACCGGTCGTGGACCGGCTCCCCCGGCACCCAGGAGGTCATCGGCAGCAGCCCGCCGCCCGGCACCGAATCGTATTGCGCCCAAAGCGTCTCGTCCTGCCCGACCAGGTGGGTAAACACGACGTAGGAATCCTGGACCTCGACCGGGGTGCGCCACTCAAGCGCCAGCCGCAGCGCGCCGCCGGGGACTGGCGCTGGGTCGAGGACGGCTGCCGAAGCCAGTTCGATTCCACCCTCGTATTGTACACCACTCGGTACTGACTCCGGTTCGAGGGGGCCGCTGACGTACGAGATGCGGTGCAGCAGGCCGTACCACTCGCTGCCGGTCTGGTACAGGGCATCCTGAAGGGCCAGCGCCACCGCCCGGCCAGGGTCGGCGTGCGCCTCGTCGACCAGCACCGCCTCGACCGGCTGCCCATCCACGCCCAGGTCAAGCCCGGCCAGGGCTTCCCGTGCGTGTGGGGTATCCAGCGGCCACCGGGAGAGTGGCAGGGGTTTGATCGTCAGGTTGGCTTGATCCGGCAGCGCCACCGCCTGGCTCGACGGGAAGACGATCACCGGTCGTATCGCCGGGTCCTGGGCCAGCGCGGCGGCCAGCGCGGCGTAATCGCCGGTCATCTCGTCCGGGCCGGGCACCAGTTGCGCGTAGATCGAGTCGGCCTGCGGCCCGTCGACGCCCACCCCCGTCATCCGGTACAGGTTGAACTCGCCCCGCTCGGATGGGTAGCGCGCGATCAGCCTGAGCTGCGCACCGTAGTCGGAGTCGGGCAGCTCGCCCGTTCGCGGATGCTCGATGAAAAACACCGGCTGTCCGGAAGCCGCCCATTCCAGCAGCGCGGGCGAGAGACCGTGATCGTCCGGGTTGCTCTCCCGCAGAGAGCCGATGCGCGGCCCCAGGTAGGCGCGGAAGAAGTCCATCTCGATCCCCACTGGCCCGACCACGTCCACCGGCTTACGCCCCCCTCGCCGCCATTCGCCGATGATCACCTGGGCGATCTCCTGGTTGGGCGTGGCACTGAACGTCTCGTAGGTGGTTCGGTCGGGAGGGGCCAGCAGGGAGAAGTCGGGCCGCCGGATCAGCGCCAGGTCGAAGGGCAGCGCCGTGGCAAGCAGGCCAGCCACGGCCAGCGCCGCCCCTGCCTGACCGGTCATTGGCCGCCAGCCGCTCAGCCGGTCGAGCGTTACCCGGAAGGACAGCGCGGCCAGAGTCGCCAGCGGTGCGGCGGTCGGCAGAAAATAGCGTGTGCTCAGGCTTGTGTACAGCGTGGGCCGGACGGCTAGGATCGGCACCAGCCCGAACGCCAGCGCCGGGATCGCCAGGAACAGGATCGCGCGCCGACGCTCCCCCAGGACGGCCCATATCAGCCCCAGCAGGGCAAATCCTAACACGACCCAACCAACGTAATGCCGGGCGATCACGAAATAATCCAGCAGGTCGCTTTGCAGGCGGGCGAGTGTCTCCGGATCGGTGAGGTGGGGCAGGATCGTGTTCTCAAGCAGGGCGCTGTGCGAATCGAGCAGCGCGACGCCGCTCCGCCGGGCCAGTTCGACGACCAGCGCATTGATCGCCAGCGCCAGGGCGGCGGCCATCCCGCCCAGCGCCAGCCCCCACCAGCGCGCCTTTCTCCCTCGCGCCAGCAGCAGAGCCGCCGCCAGCGGCAGCAGCAGATAGGGCAGGGCCGCGGCCCCCTTCGTCAGGATGGCGGCGGCCAGCGCCAGGCTCAAGAGAAGCCCCATCCAGAGGCACGGCCTGGCTGCCAGGTAGACGGCGAGCACAGCGCTCAGCGTGGTAAGCGCTGCCAGTTGGGGGTCGACCAGCGCCTGCCGCTCGTGGAAGACGGCCAGCGGCAGCAGGGCGTAGATCGCCCCGGCCAGCCAGCCCGTTCGCCAGCCATCCAGCGCCCGCCCCAGCGCGATACACCCGGCGACCGTCAGCCCGCCGAACAGCGCGGAGAGGCCGCGCGCCAGCCAGGGCGTCTCCGGCCCCAGCGGGCGGAACAGCGCCAGCAGCGCGGTGTACAGCCACTTGCTGTGCTGGAATCCGAAAAACAGCTCCCCCTGGGCGATATGCTGCGCGCGGACGATGTGGCTCCCCTCGTCGACGAACAGCGGCATCCGGTCGAGCGCCGTCCAGCGCAGTCCCAACCCCAGCAGCACGATCGCCCCCGACAGGAGCAGAGTGCCGATCATGCGGCGGTTGTGGTCTCTCAAGAGCTTATCCATCGTGGAGGGCGGCCCGTAAGGCGGCCTCGTCGAGCGGGCCGGGGCGAACGATTCGTAGCGCCCCGCCGCTCACGTCGACCACGGTCGAGGGCACCCCGCCGGGGCAGTGCCCGCCATCCAGCACCAGCGTCACCCGGTCGCCTAAGGCGTCGGCGGCCTGCCGGGCGGTGAGCGAGTCGGGCTGGCCGGAGTGGTTCGCGCTGGTGACGGCCAGCACCCCGCCGCAGGCCCGGATGATGGCCCGCGTCCCATCGTGGTCGGGCACCCGCACGCCGATCGTCGGCAGCGAGGAGACGATCTCTGGGACCGACTCCAGGCGAGGCAGGGCGATGGTCAGCGGGCCGGGCCAGAAGGCCGCCGCTAATTTGCTGGCAAGCGGCGGAACCTCGCGGGCCACCTGCGCCGCGTCCGCTTCCCCCGCCAGCAGCACCGGGATCGCCTTGGCGGGCAGGCGGTCTTTGGCCGCATACAGGGCAGCGACCGCCTCCGGCTTCCAGGGATTGGCGGCCACGCCGTATACGGTGTCGGTCGGCAGCACGACCAGCCCCCCCGCGTGGATCGTTTGCGCGGCGCGGGCGGGCGCGTCTGGGGCGTCGATCGGCAGCCAAGTGGTCATCGCCGGTCGACCAGCGCGATCCGGTTCAGCCCGGCCAGGTCGCGCTCTAACCTTACTGCTGCCTGGGGGAACGCCTCCCGGCAGAGCGTCATCACGCGCTCGCCCTGCTCGGCACCGATCTCCAGGGCCAGCCGCCCGCCGGGGGCCAGCCGGGCCGGGGCCTGCTCCAGCAGCCTCCGCACCAGGTCGAGTCCGTCCGCTCCGCCGTCCAGGGCGAGGCGCGGCTCCCACCGCCCGACCTCCAGCCCGGCCAGCTCCCCCGTGCTGACGTAGGGCAGGTTGGCAAGAATCAGGTCAAACGGCCCAACCAGCGCCGCGAGCAGGTCTCCCCTCACCAGGCCCACCCGGTCGGCCACCGCGTGGCGCTGCGCGTTGCGCCGGGCGACGGCCAGCGCCGGGGCTGAAAGCTCCACCGCGGCGATTCGCGCCTGGGGCAGCCGCGCCGCCAGCGTGACCGCGATCGCCCCGCTCCCCGTTCCCACGTCGACGATCGCCGGGTCGGATTTGCTCCGCTCGCGCGCCCACGCCAACCCCGCCTCGACCAGCGCCTCGCTTTCCGGGCGGGGGATGAGGGCGTCGGGCGTGACCTCAAAGGTCAGCCCGCAGAACTCACGCTCGCCCACCAGGTAAGCCAGCGGCTCGCCCGCCGCCGCGCGGCCCAGCAGGGCGGCGAATTGTGCCGCCTGCGCCCCGCTCAAGGGGGCTTCCGGGTGGGCCAGCAGCCAGGCGCGCCCCCGGCCAACGACGTACGCAAGCAGCGCCTGCGCCGTCGTCGGGCTGACCGGCGTTCGCTGGCGCGCGAGCGCCAGCATTCCCCCGACGGTGGGGGATGAGTCGGCTTTGGCGGGTGGGGTTTGTTTCGCTTGCATCACAATACAATCAACGCCAGGGCGAATCGGGGGCCCTGGCGCGCGTCGAGTCCTTTCGCTTCTCTGGCGGGCTATTCTACAAGGATCAGCACCGGCCCACCAACCGAATAAAGCCACGGCTGGCTGAAATCGCGCCCCGCCGCTTCCGGCAGCGAGAAAGTGTATTGGCCCTCGGCGTCCGCCTGGAGTGGCCGCGTCTCGCCCGCCGCGTTATACAGCACCCCCAGCCCCTTCTCGGCGGGGAGGCTCACTTCGTGTGCCGTGCCCTGGAGGGAATACACGGCCACCACCCGGACGCCGTCCGCCCGGCGCATCTCGTTGACTACCACCCCGTCCTCGCCGACCGTGTGGCTGGCTGACTCGATGTCCCGCATCAGCCCAACGGCCAGTTGGTACGCCCGGTAGGCGGGGCGCTGGCTGTGGTCGATCCGCATCAGCCCGAACGCCTCGTCGGCGTAATCGTCCGCCAGCCGGTAAACCATCATGCGTTCTACACCGGCGGCGTGCCCGTTGCTGATCGCCTGGAGCAGGTACCAGGCCGCTTCCTCCTCCGTCGCCCGGTTGTAGTCGGGCGAGTCGGGCATCGTGCCGTAGCCCCGAACCGGGATGCCGAACTCGGTCAGCCAGATCGGCTTGTCGCCCAGGCCGTGCTGCTCCAGCGCGCCGTGCGCCTGCCCCGCCAGCTCGTAGACCCGCTCCGGGTCGTTGTAGGCGTGGATCGACACCACGTCAAAGAAGTGATTGTGAGTCGCCCCCTCCGGGTCGGCAGCCGCCGCCCGCAGCACCTGGGGGAACAGCCCAGAATCGGCGACCATCACCCCCGCCATCGACACCGGGACGGCGGGGTCGGCGGCCTTGATCCCCTGGTAGCAGTCTTTGAGCAGCTCGTAATACTGCTCCGGCGTGCCATCCCAGAAGTGGCTCACGTCCGGCTCGTTCCAGACTTCGTAGCTGGCGATCTGGCCCTGGTAGCGCTGGGCGAAGCGGTTGCAGAACCGCCCCCAGCCGTTCTCCGAATCGTTCCAGGGCAGGCCCAGGTTGCCGGGCATCAGCCCGCCCGGCTGGTTCGCCGCCCAGAAGTAAGGCGGGTAGTGCAGGATCGCGTGCACCTGCAGACCGGCGCTGTTCCACAGGTAGATCGGCTTGTCGCTCGTCTCCCAGGCCCAGACGCCGGGGCTGAGCTCGTAGTCACGCCAGTTGAACTGCCAGCGCACCACGCCCGCTCCGCTCTCGACCGCCAGCGGCAGCCACGGCTCGTGGTAGTTGACGAAGTTGATCCCGTAAGAAGGGTCGCCCGCTGGCGCGGTCTGCGCGTGCGAGGGCCGGGCGCTCAGGCTCAGCCCGGCGATTGCTGCCAGCGCCGCCACCAGCGCGAGGACGATCAGGGGAGAGGGTGTCGTTGGTCGATGTTGGGACAAGCAGCGATCCTCCGGCCTTGTGGTTGAGACATGGGTGGGTTTTGAACAACCCCGAACACCATACAGGTAACACAGGCCAGCCGCTTGTGCAAATGGAACATATGGTCTACGATCAGGTGGGCCTTCCTCACACTCAATAAGAATATCAATGGCCTCACCTTGGCTTGTTGGGTAGATGGTACTTGCCTGATGACCGGCGACGAGGTAATGGGAACCATGATTCCATTTGGAGGGAGAGTACGGTGGGTAAATATGTCATTGTCAGCGTGGTGAGCGGGCTGCTTTTTGGGACGATGGATGCCCTGATCAATGCCAATCCGTTCGCCCAAAAACTGTACGCAGCCTTTCAGCCGATAGCCAGGACAGACATCAATGCTTTTGCCGGAGTGGTGATCGACCTGGTATACGGGTTTGTGATGGCTGGTGTCTTTCTGGTGCTGTATCAAAGCCTGCCAGGGCAAAGTCCTCTCGTAAAAGGGGTCGGTTTTGGCTTGATGGTGTGGTTCTTCCGGGTGGTCATGTCAGTCGCCACCCAGTGGATGATGTTTACCGTGCCCGCCGGTGCGCTGGCCTATACCCTGACGACCGGGCTGGTGGAGATGCTTGTTCTGGGCAGCTTGTATGGCCTGACCCTAAAACCAGCGGGGTAAGAAATCCAGAGGGGGCGTCACCAGCCAGCCTGCGCAGCCATCCGGGTCACCCCCTCGGAAGGGGAGGGGAAGCGCCTGTCTGTGGGAGTTATCCGCTACCAGACCCCTGGGAGAAGCCGGTAGCGAGTCTGTCGGGCGTAGTCTGCGTAGCCGGGCAGCTCCGCCTGCAGGGTACGGTCCTCAAGCCCCGTGCGGACGATCAGGCCAACTGCGTCCACGCCTGCCGGGATCAACGCCCACCAGGAGCCAAGCGCGATCGCCATCGCCAGAGTGCCGAAGAGGCTTCCGGTGTAAGCGGGATGGCGGACAAAACGGTATGGCCCGCCGCTCACGACAGTGTGACCCCGGTCTTCCTGGATACGAACGACCGACGAGAAATAACGGTTGGCGACCATCGCCCAGTTCCCCAGCAGATAGGACAGCGCCACTGCCACCAGAGCAACGACTTGAACCCACGGTGCGAAAGGTGCCGACCAGCCAAACCGCTCGTCCAGCCCGGCGACGATCCAGACGGCCAGCGGGCCGAATAACGCCACCAGCGGAACCAGGAACTTTTCCCAGCTTTTGACGCCTTCGCCGCCGAACAACTGGGCGCGCTCGACGATCAGGTCGGGGTTTTTCTGGAAGGCGATCACCCGACCGGTGACCACCATGCCGATGTAGATGACGACATATGCCCAGGCTGTCCACCAGTCCAGGCGTCCCGCCGCCAGGAACAGGGCCAGGGGGACGATAAAGACGAAGACGATGAAGAGGACCCATTGCTTCACGCCGACGGACGACAGTGTAGTGCCGGTTTGTCCGGTTGAGGTTTCGGTGCTCATAAGTTTGCTCCCGGTGGAACTGCTTGGCGCCAATCTACATAGGCAAAAACCACACCCAAATTATAAGCGTGCAGCAGAATAGTTCCTGACAGAACCCAGACATTCAGCCGACGGGGAGCGGAGAATCGTCAGTCAACCTGACTTTTGTGTGTGGATGCGTGCTTAGAGCCGGTCGATAGAGAGGCGTTCCAGGTGGGCAAAACCCAGGCCGATTGCGGTGGCCGAAGCCAGGGTGGCGCAGTCGTCGCTCAGCCAATGATCGCGCAATTGATCGAGAGTGAGGAAGTGAAGGGTCTGCCGCTGAAGGTCGCCGGGGTGGGGCGAGGCGGCAGGAGCAGTGTCCAGGGCGAGGTATAGGTGGGCGCTGCCCTGTCCCCGGTTGGGGTCGACTACGAAATCACCCAGCGACTCCCAGCGCCCAGCCTCCAGGCCGGTCTCTTCCAGTAGCTCTCGCCTGGCACAGTCAAGCGGGGCTTCGCCGGAATCGATGATCCCGGCGGGCAGCTCCCACACTGCCCGTTTGAGAGCGTGCCGGTACTGCTCGATCATGGGGACAGTGCGTTGGGGAGTCAGGGCGAAAATGACGACGAAGGGGAGCGTCTCCACCATATAGAAATCGTCGATGACCGTCCGGCCATCCTCCAGGCGAACTGCCTCGACGAAGACCCTGACCCAGGGCGAGCGATCCAGCAGCTTGCGCCGCCGGAGCACCTCCCACCCGCCGCTCATGGCTGGCTCCCGTCGATGGGGATGCTGTCCAGGGAGACGATGTGCGGCGCGCCCGTCTCCACCGTCCCCACCAGGTCGTAGGCCAGCGCGCCGCTGATCCGCACCGGGACGATCTCGCCGACCGGCAGTTGCCCCTCGACCAGCACCAGCCCGTCGATCTCCGGCGCGTCCCGGTACGAGCGCCCCACGCTGATCCCGTCGCCGTACCCCTCGACCAGCACGTCGAGCGTCCGCCCGACGAACGACTGGTTGCGCCGGTGGGAGATGTCCTGCTGGAGCGCCATCAGCCGGTCTTTGCGCTCGGCTTTCACCGCGTCCGGCACCTGGCCGGGCAGTTGGGCGCTGGGCGTCTCCACTTCGTAGCTGTAGGTGAATGCCCCGGCCCGGTCGAACTCAAGGTCGCGGACGAAGCCCAGCAGCTCCTCAAATTCCGCCTCTGTCTCACCTGGATAGCCCACGATGAACGTCGTCCGGATCGCGATCTCAGGCATCGCCTCCCGCAGTTGCTCGACGGTCCGGTACACCCACTCGACGTTGGCCGGGCGGCGCATCCGCTTGAGCACTTCGCGGCTGCCGTGCTGGAGCGGCATGTCCAGGTAAGGCAGCAGGTGCGGCTCCCCGGCCATCACCTTGATCAGGCGCGGGGTCACGTAGCCGGGATAGGCGTACATCAGCCTGATCCAGGGCACGTCGGGCGCGGCCTCGACAATCCGCTCCAGGAGCGTCGCCAGCCCGTCTTTCATGCCCAGGTCGTGCCCGTAGTCGGTGGTGTCCTGGGAGATCAGCACGATCTCCTGTAAGCCCAGGTCGTTCAGCCGGGCGGCCTCCCCGGCGATCGTCTCAAGCGGGCGGCTGACGTGCGTGCCTTTGATCAGCGGGATCGAGCAGAACGCGCACGGGCGACGGCAGCCGTCGGCGATCTTCAGATAGGCGCTCGCCCCCTGTCGGCTGGCGCGCAGCACGCCCTGCTCGTCCGTGCCGACGGTCTGCGCCTCGTCGGGCAGGTGATATAGCGGCGTGGGGTAGGCCCGCCCGCGCAGCCGCTTGATCAGGTCGAGGATGTCCATCCAGCGCCGCGTGCCGATCACGCCGTCCAGGCCGGGCACTTCCTGCGAGAGCACCGCCCCATAGCGCTGCGCCAGGCAGCCCGCCGCGATCAGCAGTTGGTCCGGGCGCTTGCCGTCGGCCAGGTCGCGCAGCGCCTCGATGCTCTCCTGCCGCGCCGCCTCGATGAAGCCGCAGGTGTTGACGATCAGCACGCTTGCTTCCTCCGGGGAGGCCGCCCCCCGGTATCCGGCGCGCCCCAACAGCTGCGCCATGCTCTCCGCGTCCACGTCGTTCTTGGCGCAGCCCAGGCTCATCAGATAATACACGTGGCGCTCGTCGGCCATCATCCCTCGTCGGCGTAAACTGGTATGACGTTATCGCGTGGCGTTGGGCGGCGCGGGCGTGTGGCTGGGCGTCGGCGTGGGGACGTCCGTGCTGGTGGGCGTCACCGTCGGCGTATAGGTCGGCGTGATCTGGCCCCCCGTGGTGTACAGCCGCTCGACCACCTCACCCCGCTTGCCCAGCGGGCCGAGCGGCTGGCCGTTGTAAGTGACGTTCAGGCCCGCCCCATTGCCGGCCAGCACCCGCACCGAGTCCCTGCCTTCGTATTGGAGCACGTTGCCCACCTCGGCCAGCCCCTCAAAGGCCGTCTCCCCGTCGACCTCGACCCGCACCCAGGACTGCTGCTCGATGCTGAGCACGAGCAGCACCCGGTCCATGGTCTGGGGCGCGCCGACGACCTCCTCCGGCGGTGAGGTAGCGCGAAAAGTCGGTGAGGGGATGGGGCTTGGCCCCCCGTTGCCTTCTGCCCCACCCAGGCCCTCCTCCGTCCCCGCCAGGTTGTCAATTGAGACCTGGCTGAGCTGGGTCGTCACCCACCAGATGATGGCGGCGAACCCCACCAGCAGCACCGCCAGCACGAACAGGTTGGACTGGAACAGTTGGATACGCCCCTGCCGGTGTGAGGCCGGTGCAGGCTCCGCCTGGGCCATCGAGACGGGTGGGGGAACCGTCCGGGGC
>JARRJX010000017.1:0-10379 GCA_037388645.1 Chloroflexota bacterium | reverse complement strand
TTCATGAATGACCCGGAGCAGCTGCTGGACTTCGTCCTGGAAAGCGGGGCCGACTACCTGGTGGTGTTCCCCCGCTGGAACGACGCCTACCGCGCGATGATTGACGATCCGCGCCTGTGCCGGGTGTGGGCGGCTGACCAGATTGAGGGGTACGCTGCACTCGAATCCGGGCTGGGGCCGATGACGGTCTATGCCATCGCCTCGGCGGGGGAATGCGCGCCGTGAGCACCCCGACCAGCTCGCCGCTCGATCCAGGCATCCGCCGGACCTGTCGTCCGGGTGGAGGCTTGCTCGGCCTATTTGCCTGTGGTAGACTGTCCAACGAGAACAACGCTGGTTTCAGCACGCCGCAATCCAGGTACTGGGGATAATGAGGCGGCCATGAGCACCTCAACCGCCAAACCGGATAAAAAGATCAAGATCGTCATCATTGACGATCATCGTATTTTTCGGCAAGGCATTCAACTTAATTTGGAGTTTGAGAACGACATCAGCGTGATCGGCCACGGCTCGAACGGCGAAGAAGCGCTGGAGCGCGTTCGAAAACTGGAACCGGATGTGGTACTGATGGACATCAACCTGCCCATCATGAACGGCATCCACGTCACCCGCCAGTTGAAATCGGAAGGTTTTCCGACGCGGGTGATCATGCTGACGGCCTACGACGACGCCGAGCAGATGATGCACGCGATGCGGGCCGGAGCGTCGGCTTACTGCCCCAAGGAGATCGAGCCGGACAAGCTGATCGAGATCATCCGGCAGGTCAACCTGGGCCGGTACGTGGTGAACGGCCAGGTGATGGGCCAGGACGCGGTGGACGAATGGATCGACAAAGGCGTGCGGGAGATCGCCGGGCCTTACTACTCAGACCTGGATAATACGTTTTCCCCGCTCTCCCCGCGCGAGATGGAAATCCTCCAGCACGTGACCCGTGGGCTGAGCAACAAAGAGATCGCCAACATCCTGAAGATCAGCCACCAGACCGTCAAGAACCACATGACCTCGATCCTGCGCAAGCTGGCCGTCGAAGACCGCACGCAGGCGGCGGTCTTCGCGCTGCGGCGGGGATGGGTGCGCGTGGACGACGATTCGACTGATTCGGACTCAGACGAACGCAAATCGAGCCAATTGAGATACTGATTTGAGATCGGGTTGGGAATGTCGGATAACTTAATAAGCCAAGAGCAGGAAATCGCCCCCCAGGGTGGCAAAGAAGGCGCGCTGGATTTGCTCCGCGCGCAGTTGGAGCGGGTCAACGCAGAGATGGGCGACATCAACCAGAAGCTGGAACAGTCGCGCATGCAGGTCGAGCAGATGGCGAAGCGGAACGCTGCGCTGATCGGCGAGGTCAAGCGTGTCGAAGGCGCTCTTGACCAGACCCCCCGGCTGACCATCAAGGACATCTACTCCGAAGCGCTGAACTCACAGCAGCGGCTGCTCACCACCCGGGGGCAGAAGGAGAAGCTGCAAACCCAGTCCGTTGCTGCCCAGCAGGAAGCCGCGACGATCCGCGAGGTGATCGGGCTTCTGCAGGCCAGCGACGAGAGCGGCGATAGTGGGGCGGACACCCTGTCCGCGCGCGAGACGATCATCCGGGTGATCGACGCCCAGGAGGTAGAGCGCGAGCGGCTTGCCAAACAGATGCACGACGGCCCGGCTCAATCGCTGACCAACTTCATCCTGCAAGCCGAGATATGTGAGAAGCTTTTCGAACGCGACCATGCCAAGACGCGCGAGGAGCTGACGAACCTGAAGGCCTCGGCGGGCGAGGTGTTTAAGCGGGTGCGTAGCTTCATATTCGAGCTGCGCCCCATGATGCTGACCGACCTCGGCCTGGTCCCCACTTTGAAGCGATACCTGGACGCGTTCAGCGACAAGACGAACATCGAAACCGAGTTCGTCATGATGGGGCGCGAGCGGCGGCTGGAAAGCTATCGTGAAGTGCTGGTATTCCGGGGCATCCAGGAGCTGATGGGGAACGCGCGCGACCACGGCGGAGCGACTTCGATCAAGGTGACGATCGAGATCGACGACGAGGAGACCAGGGCAGTGGTCGAGGATAACGGACGCGGCTTCGGGACAGGTAAATTAGCTCTTGAGACCGAGGACGGTAATCTCGGGTTGAGGACGTTGCAAGAGCGCCTGATGTTGGTGGGCGGCAACCTCCAGATCGACAGCACGCCTGGACAAGGGGCGGTGGTGCAGATCACCATCCCCTCCGGGCCGGAGCCAGAAGAAGTTCCTGAGTATCACGGATTAGGATGAGGCACAACCGCTCCAGCGCATTGGACTCTGTAACTCAATTGATACATCGCAGGCACGTCGCTCGTCAATTGCTCTCTCGCCTGCCTGATGGGCGACGAATCGTCCCTGCGGGTGTCCTCATACGGTGGTTTGCCGCCTCACTTGGTGGGGCTTTTTTGTCCTCAACCAGGGGGTTTTCAAACGAAATAGCAACCTTGACACACTAAGTGATTCGGGTATAGTAGGAATACCCTGATGAGCATGGTATAGTTTGATCGGGGTGGCGTTTGAACACATCGCGCGGTGGGTTTTTAGCAGTACAAAATCTCTATGGCACTCGCCGCCGGGGCTGTTCACAATTAGCTGGCAGTGAGAAGTGGGGTCGCGTGAGTTCTGAGCCGGTTGACCCGGCAAAATCAGGTATCGTGGTGGGGTAGAGATAAAATGGCGGATAAGATCAAAGTGCTCATCGTTGACGACAACGATGAAACGCGTGACGGGACTCAGCGGCTTCTGGAGTACGAAGACAACATCGAGATCCTTGGCTTTGCCGAGAATGGCATGGTCGCCATCGAGCAGGTCAAGGAGCTTAATCCCGACGTTGTGTTGATGGACATCAACATGCCGGTGATGGATGGCCTGACCGCCACCCAACGGCTGCAGCGTGAAGCTCCCAGGGCCAGGGTGATCATCGTCTCGGTTCAGGACGACGCTCACTACCTCAAGGAGGCATTTCGCGCTGGCGCGGTCGACTTCGTCTCCAAGCCGATCACGTCCTCGGAGCTGGCCCAGGCAATTGAGCGCGCTTACGAAAAAGCGCCACCCACACCAGCCCCGGCCCCCTCGCGCGAGCGCGCTCCTGAGAGGCCGTCGTCCGATGGCTCGGCTCCTCGCATACAAGGCTCCATCATCAGCGTGGTTGGCCCAAAGGGTGGGGTAGGCAAAACTACGGTCGCCGTCAACCTGGCGGTTGGCCTGGCCCGCTCCGCCCCGAATAAGAAGATAGTCGTCGTCGACGGCAACCTGTTTTTTGGCGACGTGGGCGTCTTTTTGAACACCAGGGGCCAGTACAGCGTGATCGACCTGGTGCTGATGGCCGAAGAGCCAGAACAGATGGATATGCAAGCCATCGAGAGCGTGCTGGTATCGCACGAAAGCGGTATCAAGCTGCTGGTTGCACCTCCCAACCCGGCTGACATCCCTCGAATGCGTCCGGAGTCGATGGTGAACCTCCTGAAAATCTTGAAGGGGTATTTCGACTACATCGTGCTGGATACCGCCACCGGTTACGACGACATGTTAAGCGCGGCGATCCAGTCGGCGGACAAACTGCTCGCACTGACCACTCCCACCATGCCCGCGCTCAAAGACATGCGAATTCTGTTCAGCGAGCTGACGGCGGTTGAGTTCCTGATGTCTAACGTGTTGTTGATCCTCAACAAGGTCGAGAAGACCGGCAGGATCACGCCTGAGCAGATCACCAACTTCCTTAAACACGGTGTCGACGCACAAATCCCGATGGATCCGCAGGCAACCGAGGCGGTCAACCGTGGAATACCGCTGGTCGACATAGATAACCGGCGCGCACCGGGCGGACGGGCGATTATGGAGATTACCCGCGCAGTGCGGGAGAGCGTGGAGCGGATCGAAGCGGTGGAGGACGAGGCCACCGTCGAAGGACAAAAGCGCGGTGGGTTATTAGGCGGCCTGCTGGGCGGTACAAACTAGAGAAACTCGCAACAAAATGGGGAGCGGTCAGGGCTACTATCGCCTGACCGGTTCTGGACGACACCTGCGTTAAGAATCAGTCGTGGTCATACGGTAGAGAGGAGTTTATTGTGTCCAGTTTACTGAAACGGATTGAAAGAGATCAAGAGCCTTCAGGGGGGCAGGGCTCATATGAGGCTGAGGACCCTCAGCAGGTCGAGAGCATCTCCCGGATGCGCCAGAGGCGCGAGCCTGTTCACGGCATGATCGGCCAGCACGCCGGGATCGACATTAAGTCGCTCGTGCAGAGCCGTCTGCTTGAAGACCTTGGACCGGGCGATGCCTTCGACATGAGCAAGACCGAGGAGCTTCGCTCGCGGATCGACGACCTCTTCACAACCATTCTGGCCGAAGAGAACATCGTCCTGGCACGCAATGAACGCCGCCGTTTGCACGACCAGATCGTCGCCGAACTGCTGGGGTACGGCCCATTGGAGCCGCTGCTCGAAAACCCGGACATCACCGAGATCATGGCGGTGGGCCACGATAAGGTCTATATCGAGCGTCGGGGGTTGATCGAGGCGGTGCCGGTGCACTTCGAGAGCGAGGAGCACTTACGCCGCATCATCGACCGCATCGTCGCCCCGCTGGGCCGACGTATCGACGAAAGCTCGCCGATGGTCGACGCCCGTCTCCCGGATGGCTCCCGTGTGAACGCGGTTATCCCCCCGATCGCGATTGACGGCTCTGCGCTGACCATCCGTAAATTCGCCAAGGTGCCGCTCACCGTGCAGAACATCATCGACTACGGGTCGGCAACCGTCGAGATTATGGAATTTCTGCGGGCGTGCGTGATCGGGAAATTCAACATCATCATATCGGGTGGTACCGGCTCCGGTAAAACGACGCTGCTTAACATCATGTCCGGCTTCATCCCCGGCGACGAGCGTATCGTCACGATCGAGAACGCGGCTGAGCTTCAACTGCGCCAGGAACACGTGGTGCGGTTGGAGAGCCGACCGCCAAATATTGAGGATCGAGGCGAGATAACCATCCGCGACCTGGTGATCAACTCCCTGCGTATGCGCCCCGACCGGATAGTGGTCGGTGAGGCGCGTGGTGGTGAGGCCCTCGACATGATCCAGGCGATGAATACTGGCCATGAAGGCTCGATGAGCACGGTGCACAGTAACAGCACCCGTGACACACTGGCCCGTCTGGAGACGATGTGCCTGATGGCGGGGATGGAGCTGCCGATTCGCGCCATCCGCGAGCAGGTATCCTCCGCTGTGCACATGATCGTGCATCAAGACCGCCTGCGTGATGGCTCGCGTAAGATCACCAAGATCTCCGAGGTGCAGGGCATGGAAGGCGACGTGATCACGATGGCCGACCTGTTTGAGTTCGAACAGACCGGCATGGATGGGCAGCGCATCGTAGGGCGCATCAGGCCGACCGGCCTGCGGCCCAAGAACATCGACCGGATCATCGACGCGGGTATCCAACTGCCGCCTGCCGTATTCGGTGTTGGACGCTACTAGACCCGGCGCTGCGTTGTCGGGCCTCCGGCTACGCCTCGGCATGTGGGGAGGTGAGTAGACTATGGAATTGATATCGGGGTTGATTGCATCCCTGGGACTGTTGGTCAGCGTGGTGTTGTGCCTGCTGCCCTTCATCGTGATCATCGGGATCGTCGTGTTCATCAGAGCACGCAACCGGCGCCAAGATATCGGGCAACTGGAGCAGCTTGATCACCTCCTCGACAGTGAGTGGCAGCCTGGGCCGAGTGACAAAGTCGACCTTCAGGCCGGCACGAGCGTCCGCGAGGCGATCGCGGACAGGCTGGATAACGTGCTGGCTCGGCGCGGCCTGGCCGGGAACATCCGCGGACAGCTGCGTAAAGCCGACGTGAAGCTGACGGTCAGCGAATACCTGGCGGTGCACTTCGTGGTCGCCTTCTTGCTGGGGGCCTTTGCGCTGCTGTTGAGAGGCCCGGTCGCAGGCGCGATCGGGTTCATCGGCGGGCTGTTCATCCCCCGGATCTACGTCTCGATCCGGCAGCGGAGGCGGCTGAACGCTTTTAATGACCAGCTCCCCGACATCCTGAGCTTATGGGTTAACTCGCTGCGTGCCGGGTTCAGCGTGCCGCAGGCGATGGAGGCGGTCGCACGGGAGGCTCCCGTACCGGCGAGCGACGAATTCCGCCGGGTCGTCTCGGAGATCGCCATCGGCATCCCGATAGACATCGCCTTGAACAATATGCTCTCCCGGATAGACAGCGAAGACCTGGACCTGGTCTTCACGGCGGTCAACATCCAGCGGGAAGTCGGCGGTAACCTGGCCGAGATTCTGGATACGATCAGCCACACCATCCGGGAGCGCATCCGGATCAAAGGTGAGATTCGCACACTGACTGCCTCCGGGCGGGCCACCGGGATGCTGGTGGGTATGCTGCCCTTCGGCCTGTCGATCCTGCTGTTCCTCATCAGCCCGGAGTACATGCAGCAGTTGTTTTTCGGGGCAGAAAGAGGCGGGGCGAACATTCCGGGGATTGGCATACCGTGCGGCTGGCCGATCATCGCGCTCGGCCTGGCGCTGATGGCTATTGGTATCGCGATCATCAACCGGATAGTCGACATCGAAGTTTAGGTTAGAGGGTAAAAGGCATGGCAGGGCTAAGCTTATTCCAACTGTTGCCATTCATCCTGGGTGGCATCGCCATTCTGGTGGCGGTCGGCCTGATCGCCGTGGGCATATCCAACTCTAATCAGGCCGATCCGCTGGGCGACCGGCTGGCAGAGTACGGCGCGCAAGCGCAGGTCGCGGAGAATCTCGAAGCGAGCGAGATGTCGATTCCGTTCAGCCAGCGTGTCCTGCTGCCACTGATGCAGCAGATCGCCAGGTTAACCACGTCTTTCACACCGCAGCAGGCGCTTGAACGAACGCAGCGACTGCTTGACCTGGCAGGGAACCCCAGCGGGCTGACCCCTTCCATCATGTGGATGATGCGCTTTATCGCCCTGATCGGGTTGTCAGCCTTGATGCTGCTCCTGTTCGCACGGCGCTCGCCCACCATGCTGCTGCTGTTTGGGGTGGGAGGGGCCGTCATCGGTTTTATGCTGCCGCAAATGTGGCTCTCCAGCAAGGTGACGCGCAGGCAGCAGGCCGTCATCCGGGCGCTGCCTGACGCCCTGGACCTAATGTCGATCGCGGTTGAGGCTGGCCTTGGCTTCGACCAGGCCATGACCCAAGTCTCGACCAAGTGGGACAACGAGCTGTCACTGGCCTTTGGCCGGGTGATCCGCGAGATCCAGCTGGGCAAGTCGCGCCGCGAAGCCCTGCGGTCGATGGCCGAATCGATCGACGTCGCTGACGTGACCAGCTTTACGGCGGCAATCATTCAAGCCGACCAGTTGGGCGTGAGTATCGCCAGAGTGCTGAAGATTCAGGCCGACCAGATGCGGATCAAGCGTCGCCAGCGCGCACAAGAGAAAGCGCAGCAGGCGCCTATCAAGATGATGATCCCGCTGGTAACCCTGATCTTCCCTTCGATCTGGCTGGTTATTCTTGGGCCTGCGGCGGTCAGCCTCTTCAAGAACTTCTTCTGATCTGACCTGCTCTCTACAAACAGTGCGTGCCTGAAAAGGGCGGGCAATGCCTGATATTGACTTTGCATATCGCCGACTTTCAGAAGGTGCGCGGCGGGTTTTCAAATCCACTCTAGACCTGATCTTCCCTCCACGATGCGTATCGTGTGGACGTCCGGGGGTTGATCTCTGCCGGGAGTGCGCGGCCAGCCTGCCCCGAGTGGAGGGGCCAACGTGCCCGGTCTGCGGGCAGCCCCAATCCACGGCTGGACGCTGCGTGCGATGCGGGCGGCAGCCCCCGGCGTTTTCCTCTGTGCGCAGCGCGTTTCGCTATGAGGGGGCCGTTAAGAAGGCCATTGTCGCCTTCAAATACAACCGGCAGCCCGCGCTGGCCGATCCCCTGGCTGACGCGATGGCGTCGGCGCTCCCCCGGCCTGATATGGAATCCCCACTGCTGTGTGCAGTCCCCTTACACCCCGAACGCCAGCGAGAGCGTGGCTACAACCAGGCCGCGCTGCTCGCTCAAGGGCTGGGCCGATCTTGGAACATCGCGGTGGCCGACGGTGAGGCTCTCAGCCGGGTGCGCGCCACCCCGCAGCAGGTCGAGCTGGACTACGCCGCCAGGCAGCTGAACGTCAAGGGAGCATTCGCCGCGCAGGCCTCCCTCGTCGCCAACCGTGATATAGTATTAGTAGACGATGTGTGCACGACCGGAGCCACCCTGGACGCCTGCGCGAAAGCGCTGCTGGCGCAAGGGGCGCGATCGGTGAGCGCCGTCACGCTGGCCCGGGCTTCAGGAAATGCGAGACAGGGTGCGGTTTGATGATTGGAGGTTGTGCCGGTGATCGCCGGTGCAGGCCCTCGAAAGGAGCTTCACCATATGGATATTTTGATTCACGGAAAGAACGTCGACATCACGCCAAGGCTACAATCATATGTCCAACGGAAGGTTGAACGCCTGGATCGTTTCATGCCGAACATCATCGAGATCAGGGTGGACCTGGCCGAGGAAAAATCCAACCGGATGGGGGTGCGACAGGTAGCTCAGGTAACGCTCCGAAACGAGCGGGGGGCGGTGCTCCGTGCGGAAGAGCGCACGACCGACATGTTTGTGGCAGTGGATGCCGTCGTCGACAAGCTGTATCGCCAGATCGAGCGTTACAAGGGTAAACAGAAGCGGCGCGGACACGAAGATTTTTCGTTGTATGAGACGGCGGTCGAGCTGGAGGAGGAGGATTTTGAGACAGGTCACCTCATCCGCCGCAAGCAGTTCTCTATCCAGCCCATGCACGAAGAGGAAGCGATCGAGCAGATGGAGCTGCTGGGCCATGACTTCTTCGTATTCGTGAACGCCGATTCGGAGGGGGTAAACGTCGTTTACCGCCGGAAAGATGGCAACTTCGGGCTGCTGGAGCCTGAGCTATAACCAGACAGTGACAGAAAAGGATGGCCCCAGAGAGCCATCCTTTTTTGGTCGATACTATCAGCCCTGCCTGGATTGTTACCAGCCCTGGATGTAGGATTCCCACTCGCTGTACGAATCGAGCAGATAGCCAAACAGGTATTCGGCTGAAGCGTTTGGCTCGGTGGGCGGGGTTCGCAGGAACATATTCGCCTCTTGAGGCGTGCGGCCCCCTTTGCGCCGATTGCAGGCCGGGCAGGCTGCGACCAGGTTGGCCCAGCTGTGCTCTCCACCGCGATGGCGCGGCATCACGTGGTCGATAGTCAGCTTGGTGGTCTTTTTCCCGCAGTACTGGCAGGTGTAATTATCGCGCCGGAAAATCTCGCGCTTGGTCAGCTTGACTTTCGGGCGGGGCCGGTGAACCATGTACGACAGCCGCACGATCGACGGGCGTGGAAAAGACGACGAGGCGGTTCTTATGACGCCTCGTCCATTCAGCAGTAATTCTGCTTTGCCGGTCATCATAAGACCAACCGCACGCTTTGTCGTGCAGATATTTAATGGCTCGTAGTTGGCGTTCAACACCAACACCGGCTCGTTCACCCACCTGCTCCTAGCCTGCGCATGCCGACTTACGTTTCGTCAGCGCGTCATTCTACCACCGTGTGAGTGGTCGTGCAATTGTTCTAGGCGAAGGTTGCGAGTTTCCTTAACCTGGATTTAACCAAACGGCCACTCCTTGCACGGCTTTATGGTGCCCAGTTGTAACCCAGGTGGGTCTGAACCTGGCCCTGGAGTGGCGTCGGCTCCGCCGCGATCGGGTCGTTTACCAGCCGGTAAGCCCTGCCGTCGGCGACCTCAATCGCGTTCAGGATGAGGTACCCCTGTCCGCTGGCTGCTGTGTACACCAGGATATCCCCCTCCGGCGACCAGACCGGATAATCCCGCACCGCATCGGTGTCGGTGAGCGGCGTCTGGCTCCCGTCGCCGGGGTTAACGAGCACGATCTGTCCGTCGACCAGCGTGACCAGTTGCGAGCCGTCAGGCGATACCCGGCCTGGATTGGGCAGGCTCACCGAAAGGGGCGCTCCGTCCAGGTCGAGCAGGGTGGTTCCCAGGGCGATCTGGTCGGTGCGGTACCAGTGAGGCGGGAAGCCCGACTCCGCACCGGCGACTTCCTCGGTGAGGTTCCTGATCGCGCCGGTGACGAGGTCGATCAGGCACACGTCGTGCTCACCGTAGGGCGAGCATTCGGCCAGGATCAGGTTGCCGTCGGCGCGCCATTGAAGCGGGCCAAACCCCCTCAAGGCATGGGTGACCTGGGCGACGTCCTGCCCGGATGAGCTGGAGACAACCCACTCCCCCTCCCGGACAAAGGCAAAACGGCGGAAATCCGGACTCCAGGCCGGGTACAACCCGTCGATTGGCAGCTTCTGCAG
>JARRJX010000016.1:0-10700 GCA_037388645.1 Chloroflexota bacterium | reverse complement strand
AGGAAGACACCGATGAAGATTCTAGCACTCTCTGACTGGTTCCCTTATCCTCCAGATAATGGTGCGCGGATACGGATTCACAACCTGCTGCGCCAGTTGGCGCAGTGGCACGAGATTGTTTTGCTGTCGTTCACAAGAGAACCCCCATCTGTTCAGGACATGGATGCAGTGCAGGCCTATTGTCGAGAGGTCAGAACTGTTCCCTTTCGGCACTACCACCCGCACCGACTGAAGGCGGTCTTGGGCCTCTTCCAGCCGCGCCCCAGGAGTGTCATTGATACCTACAGTCCTGAGATGGAGAAGCTCGTCAGGAAGAAGCAGGGTGAGGAGTCATTTGACGCAGTAGTGGCCTTTGCCATCGGACCGAGTGGGGGGATTGCTTCCTATGTGCAAGAGATGAGGGGAATGCCACGCGTTGTGGAGGATCTGGAGCTCACTATCATCAAAGATCGGATCGATATCCAACCACATTGGTACCAGCAATTGAGGCTCCGCCTGACGTGGTGGAAGCTACGGAATTATACTACCAGATTGTTACGAGACATAGATGGCTACACAGTAGCCTCGGTCAAGGAGCGGGACCTTCTTTTGAGTATTTTACCTAATTGCCAGCTACAGGCAGTGATTCCTAATGGCGTGGATCTGGCCCTCTACAACGGTGATTTCGGTCCTACTGAACCAGACTCCTTAGTCTTTCCCGGCGCACTGACCTATGAAGCGAATCTTGGGGCGATTAAGCTCTTCTTAGCCAAGGTGTTTCCGATCGTGAAAACTCGTTGTCCTGGTGTCAAGCTGTACATCACTGGACGCACAGACGGGGTTCGCCTGCAAGATCTGCCGAGTCATAATGGTGTGGTACTGACTGGCTATCTAGATGACATTCGCCCGAGAGTGTCATGTAGCTCGGTGTGCGTCGTACCGATGACGGTGGGTGGTGGAACCCGTCTGAAAGTCTTGGAGGCCATGGCCCTGGGCACACCGGTAGTCTCCACCAACAAGGGTGCTGAGGGTCTTGAGGTAGCGGCCGAGCAAAATATCCTCATCGCCGACGAGCCAACTGAGTTTGCCAATGCCATCCTACGGTTGTTGGATGACCCCGCGCTGCGGGCGAAGCTGGCAGCCAATGGGCAGAAACTAGTGCACGAGCAGTATGGCTGGGAACGGATAGGGGAAGATCTGGATCGCTTCTTGCATCAGGTGCTATCGGAACATCAGCTTCAAGGTGCAGCATGATACACATTATCCGGCAAAAGATTCCGATATCCAATGCGGCTTTGTTGCGGCTAGCTATGCTTGCTGGACTGGTAGTAGGGTTGCTGGGCGTGGGTGTCTTGGCTCCGATAGTACGACCCGGATTGATATTGCTCGGTGTGGTCTCTCCTTTTGTAGTCTTGATGGCACTTGGCCAACTCGAATATGGCGTGTTGGCCATCCTATTGACGGCAGCGTTTGTGCGTTTCTCTCTACCCACTGGCACGCAGAGTCGTATCGTGATGAGCTTGGTAGTTACAGCTTTCTTCATTGTACTCTGGATAGCCCAGGTGTTGGTGAGAGACGAGAGGCTGCGCCTAAAATCACTGCCCACCAGTGTACCTCTGCTGGCTTTTATCTCGACCACCGTCTTCTCCTACGTCTGGGGCAACGCTTTCCGCGACCCGTTGGTTGTGGTGTGGAGTACTTGGCCGGTCGTCCAACTGGGTGGTATGGCAGTGATGGTCCTTCTGCCTGGAGCTTTTCTCCTTACCATCAATAGCATCTGTGAGATTCGATGGTTGAAACTACTCTGCTGGCTGATGATTTTCATCGGGGTATTGTCTCTCGCGGCCTATTTACTTCGTATCGAGCTCCCTTTCCTCAACACAGGCGGGCTTTTTTCCCTGTGGTTCGTCTCTCTGACATACGCCCAGGCTCTGTTCAACAAGAAACTTCCTTCTTGGCTACGTCTGGTCCTGCTCGGGTCAGTAGGAGCTTGGATATATATCTATTTCATCATCCACATCACCTGGCTCTCCGGTTGGCTGCCCCCCTTGATTGCCCTAGGAACTATCACCTTTCTGAAGTCCAAGAGGCTATCCCTCATCTTTGTGCTCTTGTTGGCCATATACGTGGGGCTGAACTGGAACTATTACACGAGCACTGTTCTGACTGCCGAGGCCAATGAGAGTGGCTACACCCGCCTGGCAGCGTGGAGGCAGAATTGGCAGGTGACCGGGAAACACCTTCTATTTGGGACAGGGCCAGCGGGCTACGCTGCTTACTACATGTCGTATTTTCCGACCAAGGCTATGGCCACGCATAGCAACTACATTGATATCCTCTCTCAAACTGGTATCGTGGGTCTGTTCTTTTTTCTGTGGTTTTTTGGTGCCCTGGGGTGGACAGGCTACAGGCTCTCTCTACGCCTGAAGGGGAGCGCCAATTTCAGCGAAGGGCTGGCCAACGCTACGCTGGCTGGGTGGGTGGGCTGCATCGTGGCTATGGGGCTGGGAGATTGGCTATTCCCGTTTGTCTACACCCAGACCATCGCAGGCTTTGACTACGCTGTGTATAGCTGGATATTACTCGGTGGCATGTTGGCCCTAGCCAACATGTCCGTGCCAGGTGAAGTGACAGATGCCTGATCTATCCATTGTTGTCATAAGTCAGGGCATTGGGAACTTGTGGAGTCAGTTCACGACATGGGCATCAATCCTAATTGACTGAAGGTCTGTGCAGATGCTTGACCTGTCGATCATCATCTTGAGTTGGAACACGCGTCAAATGCTAGCCGATTGTCTGAACTCTGTCGAGGCGGCGGTAGCGAATCTCGCCTTTGAAGTGATCGTCGTTGATAACGGGTCAACGGATGGAAGCCAGGCGATGCTCCGCCAGCGATTTCCCGATGTTCACCTCATCCAAAATGACAAAAACGTGGGGTTTGCCCGTGCCAACAACCAGGCAATGGCTCTCTGCCGAGGACGTTATATGCTGCTTCTTAATAGCGACGCCATCGCCACGCCGGGCGCCTTTCAATCGCTGCTGAGCCTAGCCCGCGCAGAGCCGCGAGCTGGCATCGTTGGAGCGCAATTGGTCAATCGCGACGGCAGTTTTCAGGCTTCGCATACGTCCTTTCCTACCCTGTGGCAGGAATTCCTTATGCTCACTGGACTCGGGCGGTTGTTTCACGGACAATGGTATCCTAGTCACGGTCCGGAAGAGGACAAAGGCCCGCAAACAGCGGACTATGTGGAAGGAGCCTGCATGCTGGTCCGGCGAGAAGCGTTTGAGGAGGTGGGTGGCTTGGATGAAGGGTACTTTATGTATGCGGAAGAAGTAGATTGGTGCTACTCGATGCGAGAAAAGACCTGGCAGGTATGGTATCAGCCAGCGGCAAGAGTGGTTCATCTTGGCGGCGGCAGCAGCCAGAATCGGAGACCCCAGCGCGAAGCAGACCTTTACCGCAGCCGCGTGCAGTTCTTTCGCAAGCATCGCGGAGACAGGGCAGCCCGCCTACTCAAGGTACAGATTTATGGCCTTACCTTGATGAAGCTCCTTGTTCACAGGCTGCTGCGCCTAGTCACTGGAGGTCGCTATGGTCGCCCGGTCGTCTCGCTACGCTACCTGGCTATGAACCTAAGGAATGCATAGATGAAGACTCCGTCGCCCACTCGGATTGCCGCCCGTGCTCAGCGGGCTCTCGCGTCGTCTCGGTATCTCTTGGCCAGGTTGCATAGACTCAATATGTTGCCAGCAAATCGTCTGCGGCTGGAGCAACACCTGTGCGCGACAACTGATTGGATTGAGCGCGCCCAAGTCGCGGGCGGCGATGGCGGTATTTCGAAGGGCTTTGACCTGTTGCGCGGTCGATGGGCACCCTCCTACCCGGAAACGACTGGCTACACGATACCGACTCTGCTTAATGCCGCGATGGCGCTCAACCATCTTGAGTTGCGCACGCTGGCTCTCTCCTTGGCCGACTACCTCCTGGAAAGCACGACATCCGAGGGTGGCGTGGGGCATTGGGCAGGTTCAAAGTCGCGACCCATTGTATTTGACACCGGCCAAGTGATTTTTGGCTGGTTGGCAGCCTTTGATACCACCGGCGACGAGCGATATCTGCGGGCGGCGGTGCGCGCCGGCGACTGGCTGGTCTCGATTCAGCACCCTTCTGGCTCTTGGAGGAGCCATCAGCATCTGGGTGTAGAGAAGGTGATTGATACGCGTGTGGCGTGGGCACTCCTTGAACTGCGTCGACGTCATCATCGGGATACCTATCGCCAGGCCGCCGTGCTCAATCTGGAGCGGGCACTGCGCCACCAGGACGCTGATGGTTGGTTTCGACACTGTGCTTTTGTTGAGGGAGAAGATCCATTCACTCACACGCTTGCCTACACGGCTGAGGGGCTATTCGAGTGCGGATGCTTACTCAACGAGATGCGCTATATTGAAGCTGCTCGCCTGACGGCCGAAGCGTTTCTCGTCCATCAGTATTCCGATGGCAAACTGGCCAGCACCTATGGCGCAGGTTGGCACGAAACAAGCCGGTCGAGTTGTCTGACGGGTAATTGCCAGATGAGCCATCTGTGGCTGCGCTTCTATGAAATCACCGACGATCAGGCATTCTTCAACGCTGCTGAGAAGAGCATCACTTTTGTCGCGCGCACTCAAGACCTGCAAACAGCCAATCTGAATACCCGAGGAGCCATCGCTGGCTCTTATCCAATCTACGGCCGGTACGAACGCTTCAAGTATCCTAACTGGGCTGCCAAGTTCTTTGTTGACGCCTTGCTGATGCTAGACAAGGTGAAGAACGGGGACAATCTGCTATCCTGCGTGGGTTAGATTATGACGACGATCTCTCTTATTGCTTTACTTGTCTGTGCGCTGCCACTGGGGTACTTGTTTCTCCTGGCATTGGCATCGATACGCTCGGCATCGCCCCCGACAGCGAGCGACCGGCCTCTATCGCATCGTTTTGTCATCGCTATACCGGCCCACGATGAAGCGAGCGTGGTTGAAGCCACGGTCCAAAAGCTACGCGAGTTGGACTATCCAGCCGATTTGTTCAGCATCCATATCGTGGCAGATCACTGCTCGGACAATACTGCTGTTCTGGCAAGACAGATTGGCGCGTTCGTGCACGAGCGTAACGATGGCCCCAGAACAGGTAAAGGGGCAGCACTCTCTTGGTTGTTCCAGCGAGTTTTGGACGATAGCTGTGATGCTGTCGTGATCTTTGACTGTGATACGCAGGTAGCTGCCGATTTCCTGCGCATTGTGGATGCTGACCTGGCAAGGGGTGATCAGGTCATCCAGGGACAACACGTCATCAGTAACCCTGAAAGCGGTTGGTTTCCGGCGCTGATGTGGGCGATGTTTCTGATAGATAATCGGTTTCAGAATCTAGGTCGCTCCAACCTAGGCTGGTCGGCCAAGCACATGGGCGATTCCATCTGCTTTCGAGCGGATGTACTGCGGAAAACGGGCTGGGGAGAAGGTCTGACCGAGGACTACCAGTTGAGGCAATGCCTTCTCCTGGAAGGGATCAGAATCACTTACGAACCGGCTGCGATTGGCCGCGGTGAAGCACCACGTACCTGGACACAGGCCCAGGCGCAACGGGCACGCTGGCTGCGTGGTACTCACAGTGCCAGCCAACGGTTCGCTCGGCATCTGCTTGTGGAGGGAATTAAACGCTGGGATACGGCATTGTTGGACGGTGCGCTGCAAGCCTATCTCCCCTCCTACTCTACGCTTACACTGATAGCTGCGGTCTCTCTGCTGATTCAGGCCTTGGTCAATTGGCTGGTTGGGCCAATCTTTCCGTGGGCCCTAATTGGAGCATGGGCTGTGGTCGTAGGTGTGCTGTTCGTCTACCCGCTCATCGGTCTGGCTCTAGAGAAAGCCTCACTCAAGGCCTATCTGGCGATCCTCTCAGGCCCGGTTTTCATCCTTTGGCGAACCTGGTTGGCCTTGGTTGCGCGTCTGGGAAACAAACCAGTGACCTGGATCCGCACAGCGCACGGAGAACAATGAAAGTTCTTACTGTATTCGGAACCCGCCCAGAGGCGATCAAAATGGCTCCAGTCGTCAAGGAACTGGAGAGGTACCCTGACGAAATCCAGTCAGTGGTCTGTGTCACGGCGCAGCATCGCGAGATGCTCGATCAAGTGCTCAGTGTCTTTGACATCCACCCCGATTGTGACCTGGACATTATGCTGCCAGATCAAACACTGTCACAGCTCACGGCTAATATCCTGACCCACCTGGATCAAGTGATGGCTCGAGAACGGCCCGATTGGGTGCTAGTGCAAGGGGATACTACCACAGTGATGGTTGCCGGTCTGGTGGCTTACTACCATCGCGTTCGGGTGGGCCACGTGGAGGCTGGCCTGCGCACGGGCGACAAGTTTCAGCCCTTTCCCGAGGAGATCAACCGCCGCATTGCAGATGTCCTCAGCGACCTGTACTTTGCTCCCACAGAGGCTAACCGTCAGAACCTGTTGCGGGAGGGCGTGTCAGACTCATCCATCCTGGTCACTGGCAATACTGTCATGGATGCTTTGCAGAGCGTCGTAGCGCAGGCTCGTCGTCGTGTGCAAAAGGAATGGGAACCGCGCCTGAACGGGCGGCGGCTTTTGTTAGTCACTGCTCATCGGCGAGAGAATTTCGGCCTTCCCTTACAAGAGATTTGCCGCGCGCTGGCCCAGATCGCCCGCGAGTACATCCCCGGCGTTACCATCCTCTATCCTGTGCATCTCAATCCCAATGTGCTAGGGCCAGTCCATGCCATCCTGGGCGAGATACCCAATGTCATTCTCACCCAGCCACTGGACTATGAAACGTTCGTAGGCCTGATGGACCGGGCGTACCTGGTACTGACCGACTCAGGGGGTTTGCAGGAGGAGGCACCCGGGCTGGGTAAGCCGGTGTTAGTGCTGCGGGAGGTCACGGAGCGGCCAGAGGCAGTCGCTGCCGGTACGGTGAAGGTGGTAGGGACCTCGCGCCAGCGCATCGTGGAAGAGGCGACCGTTCTACTGGACAGTAGCGAGGCCTACGAGAGGATGGCACAGGCGGTCAACCCCTACGGCGACGGCCAGGCCAGCCAACGCATTGTGACGGCGTTGCTGGGAAGGGTGATGGAGCCTTTCGCGCCTTCTACCTCTCGGCAGGGCGCAGGACCCTAGATGGACGAGGCTATCATGGCCGGATCGAGATATTGGGACGTAGAGAGGAAAAGGGCTTGGCTACTGCTGATCACCCTGTTGCTGTGCTATGCCTATTTCTTCCCTCGCTGGGCTGACTGGAACCAGAATTCGCGCTTCGATCTGGTATTGGCTATAGTCGACCAGGGCACGCTGTGCATTGACGATTACTATCAGAACACGGGAGACTATGCCCTCTTCGAGGGACATCACTACAGTGATAAAGCCCCTGGGACTTCGTTCTTGGGAGTACCGTTCTACTATGTCTTTAAGCAGTTGGTGGGTCTGAGGCTGATAGAGGGGCAGATGAGCCGCCTAGAGGCGAACCCAGCCCTGGCTGACACACTACTGGAGGGCGGAACAGGTCTACAGGTGAGCAAGGTCTACTTTGCGGTTGCACTGACGTTCGTCACCTTCTGTGTTGTGGCGATTCCCTCCGCCTGCTTGGGCGTGCTCCTTTATCTGTGGACAGGGTACATCACCCGGAACCCTCTTTACCGTCTTGGTGTCCCGTTGACCTATGGACTGCTGACCAATGCATTTCCGTACTCCAATATGTTCTTTGGTCATCAGATAGTAGCCACTCTATTGTTCGCGGCTTTCTACGTGCTGTTTCGCATTGAGCGGCGAGAGATATCACCTGCGTGGTCGCTACTGGCGGGATTGATGCTAGGCTACGCTGTCATCACAGAGTATCCCACTGCCCTGATCAGTGCCGGCCTGTGTGTCTACGCTTTCTTCGCCATACCTAACAGACGCTGGTTGGCTGGTCTAGTGCTTGCCGGACTGCCACCTGGATTGTTGTTGATGATCTACAACTATGCCATCTTTCGCACGCCACTGCCCGTGGGCTATCGCTATTCAGAGTTGTACACGGAGCAGCATTCCTCTGGATTCTTGAGCCTCTCCTATCCGCGCCTCAACGCATTGTGGGGCATCACTTTTGGTTCATACAGAGGACTGTTCTTTATCTCTCCGGTTCTGCTTCTGGCAGTGGCTGGACTCGTCGTCTGGGGGCGTCGTCGGGTCAATCGCCGTGCCTGGTGGGTGTGCTCATACGCCGTGATCATCTTTTTCTTGTTTAACGGATCTTCTATTATGTGGCAAGGCGGGTATTCGATAGGCCCGCGATATCTTCTGCCGATGTTGCCCTTTCTAGTTGTGGGATTGACATACTTCTTCGATGCCTGGGGCCACCGGTCTTGGGCGCGAGGACTGACATTGGTAGTGGGTGCCTGGTCGGTCTTTGCCGTGTGGGCTGAAACCCTCGGTGGGCAAAGCTTCCCCGACTGGACGCTCAATCCACTTTTCAACTACTCGCTGCCCAATCTCGCTGTGAGCAACATAGCCCGTAACGTTGGCATATTTCTTGGACTGTCGGGATGGGCTAGCCTACTACCATTGCTAATCGGCCTTGGGGTAGGGCTGCTCCTGCTGATGAGAGCGAGTCCCGAAATCCCAGCGGAGACGGAGCGATGAAAGCGGACCGAGCGAGCCGCGATGTGCTGCTAGCTGTGGGGCTCTTTTCTCTTGGGATACTAAGCCGTCTCCCCTTTCGCAGCCAAATCCTGTACCATTGGGATTCGGTGAACTTTGCCCTGGGCATGGAACACTTTGACGTGTACCTACACCAACCTCACCCCCCGGGATACATCCTGTATGTGATGCTGGGGCGACTGGTTAATCTACTGGTATGTGACAACAATGCCAGTCTGGTATGGATCAGCACGGTGGCAACGGGTTTGGCAGCAGTGGTCGTCTTCTTCTTGGGGCAGTCGGTGTGGAATCGCCGGACCGGAATTGTGGCGGCGCTGCTGCTCTTGAGCAGTCCATTGTTCTGGTTTCACGGTGAGGTGGCGCTGTCCTATATGATCGAGGCAGCTCTGGTCACTCTAGTAGTTCTCCTGTGCTTCCATCACCTGATAGGGAAGGATGATCGACTATGGCTATCGGCATTCGTGTTAGCCATAGCCGGTGGCTTCCGCCAGAACACGGTGTTATTTCTGCTGCCATTGTGGACAGCTGTGGCTTGGCGCTTTCGCTGGAAGAGAGTGATTCTGGCACTGGTTGTGCTGGTATTGACCTGTGCCGCCTGGTTGCTGCCTATGTTAGCACTCACTGGCGGGGTGGGACGGTACTTGGAGGCGGTCGGCGCGGCGAGCCAGGAAATTGGTGAAGAATCCTCACTGCTTGATGTGACACAGGTGGCCATTAATGGAACACGGTTAATGGTGTTCACCGGTTATGCACTCTGCATAGGCCTGTTCCCTCTGATTCTAGGTGCCCTGAATTGGGCAAAGCGCCATTTGAGGGAGTGGCGCTCGTGGCTGCAAAGGCCTCGAATACAGCTCTTTCTCTGGTGGATTCTTCCCAGCTTGGCTTTCTACCTCCTCATCCACATCCGACAGCCAGGACACAGTTTTACGTTTATGCCAGGAGTATTGCTGTTGACGGCTGCGGCCATTGAGAGGGTGGCAAGTAGCGTCGGGAAACGGTGGCACCATGCTGTATATTCCGGATTGACTATTGGGTTGGTCCTTATCAACATCCTTTTCTTCTTGGCCGCTCCGCCAGCTCTTTTTGGCTCGCCGCTTCTTCTGCTAAGTACCCCGAGTTGGCGATCCATCCAGCGACAGGATTCCTACGTTGGCGAGCGCGTGAGTGCCATTCGGGCACGCTTTGTTCCTCAGAACACGGCGGTGCTTGCCGCAGGGCGCAGTTTTAGATATCCTGATTACTACCTGCGCGATTATCAGTATACCTCGACATCCCATTCACTTTTTTGGGGGCATAAAGTACTCGAGGGTATAGACACCGTGGTACTATTTGATGCCGAGTTGCTTGATCGCGTGTCCGAAGCCGCATTGACCCACTCTCTGTCTCTATCAAGCGGAGACGTGCTGAATTATGTGAGTTGCGGGGATGGAGAGGTAATCATCGTCGACAACGACACAATTGCCTGTCAGTGGCAAGAGTGACTGCTCTCCCCGCTAAAGCGGGAAGCTTCTAGGGATCGAGCCCACGCACGCCAGCCCACGTGCGAGTATATTCAAAGCCGCATTCTCGTCTCTGTCAAGAACCAGACCACAATGAGGACAATCGTGAACACGCACAGACAGGTCTTTGCGAACAATCTCACCGCAGCCAGAACACATCTGCGTCGTCTTCCTGGGGTCGATCCGTACGACCGTCCGACCAGCTTCCTCCGCTTTGAAGGACGTGTACTGAATCAGTCGTCCCCAGGCTACGTCTGCGATGCTCTTGTTCATGCCACGATGATTGCCGTTCTGCATATCCTGTATGTCCAGGTCCTCGAAGGCGATGACCTGGAACTCATCGACCAACTGCCTGCTGATCTGGTGGGCAAAGTCCCGGCGGCGGTTGGCGATGCGCTTGTGAATGTGCTGCACGACGCGCCTACGCCGGCGGTATTCTGGTGTGCCTTTCGCGTACGCGCTCAAGCGGCGCTGCGCCTTAGCCAGTGCCTTTTCGTCCTCGCGGAAGAAACGCGGGTTG
>JARRJX010000015.1:0-10705 GCA_037388645.1 Chloroflexota bacterium | reverse complement strand
ATCTGAGAAGTAGCGCTCAGCCGCGTCGGATTTACTCATCGGTGTTGCTCCTTGTGCCCATCCGCCAATCGTCGCCCCCGGCAGCAGGCCGCCGTTCAATAGGGACGGATAGGGAGGTGTGTTCAGAGGTTAATAGAGCCTGCTGGGCCAGAATATTAGCATATGACGGATGCCGGGACGACACCGGTTTGCCGACGGGAATTGGGTGGACAGCCCACGTCCTGGGGGTGATAGGCTCGCCAGGGATCGAGCAACGCTCAGGCGAAGGAGACGGACTCGCCGGGCATCTTTAACGACAGCTTGACCTTCACTTTACATGCTCTTGCCCAACGGCAGGGTGAAACGTGTGGGCAATGTTATGCTAAAGCCATCCCTGACTCAGTGGGTGGAGTAGCCGTCAAGCACGTTTTTCAGCGCGGGAAGGGCTTCCTGGTACGCCTCTGCCACCTGCGCGACAAGACGCTCCGCATCTGATAGGTCGCCCGATCTGCCCATCAGCTCCAGCTTGCGGCTTAGCGAGACGAGCCGCGTGAGGCCCAGGTTGCGGCTGCTCCCTTTGAACGTATGCGCGGCGTATTCAAGCTGCTCTGCATTGGCTGCGCGCGCCGCATCCAGCATCTGAGGAATCAGGCGCAGCGCCTCCCGTTGAAGTATCTCCATCAGATCGTCGAGCAGCAGGGCGCTGGCACCGCCGATCGCACCCCTGAGCCATTCCAGCGCCTTGAGGTCGACGATCGGCTCGGACGAAATAGAATCGGGAGCGGATGGGGTTTCGACGTTCAGGAGGGACGTAATCTCCTCCAGCCAATCGTTATGTATTTCCTGCATACCACCTCTATACCAGTAAAATTTCGGCTCATTCCGACACACACTCGCAAAATCCGTCGCTCTCCCTTCCCTGACCCTGGTGCGTTTCTGAGGCGTCTTCGAGCGACCACAGGCTCACCTGACGCCGGGAAATCGCCTTACTATCAATTTACCGGGTGTGGGACAGGAATGTGAGGGGGGAAAACCCTACCAACCATGCGCCAGCCTGAGCGCCATCTGGCTGTCGAGGTGGCGGAAACGCAATAAAAGAGGCCCTCTTGGATAGGGCCTCATAAGCTCATCGATAACGACCTATGATGAACTGCTCATGGCCCGATCGCCCGCGCCGTAGCTTACCAACCGCCTCGACCGCCACCGCTGTCGCGCTTCGGGCGGGCTTTGTCGATCCGCAGGGGACGCCCGCCAAGCATCTGGCCGTTCAAGGCCGCCATCGCTTCCTCGGCTTCCTCCTGGGTGCTCATCTCGACAAATCCGAAGCCCTTTGAGCGGCCTGTGTCACGCTCGGTGATGATCACGGCGCTCAGCACTTCGCCATACTCTCCAAAAGTCCGTTCTAGCTCACCTTCCGTGGTGGAATAAGGCAGATTGCCGACGTACAGTTTGTTTTCCATTGAATGAGATCCCTCATGTGACTTCGCTCGTCGTACGGACAAGCACCGCCAGGTAACAACTTCTCCCAGGGGCAACGCCCCACCATATTCACTGCGCTCGTGCCACCAGGTTACCCTCTCTGGCTCAACAGGCGGTGTTTTGCTCTCTTATTCCTTCGCTCGCTACCCGATCCCTTCCCACCGATCCCATTCAAACTCAACCGTCATCGTAGCACACAAAATGCGCATCGTCTAGGGGAAGGGTGACTTTTGGTCACTTGTGAGCGGGTTTCGCGTGTCACTTCCATTGGAGTGAGCGCCAGCTGAATAGCAAGCGCCAGGGGATAGGCCCTGGCGCGTATTATTTACTGGTGCTGCCAAAGAACAGGCTGCACCCATCAAAGGAACCCCACCGGGTGATCCAATGAAGGGGCGTTCCTAGAAGCTGATCGCCCCAATCGCCAGCAGGAGAAAACATCCCAGCACAGCGATGTCCAGGAACAAGAAGATCGAGAGCAGCATACGCTGCTGCGGAGTCAAGGCTCCGGGCTTACTGCTGGACGCCACGCGCCTCCTCCGCCTCCCTGGCTCAGGCTCGTCGCCCAGGTCGGCCTCCGGCAGCGGGCCAACCCCCGGATCAAGGTCGGCCAGCCATTCCGGGCGTCCGCCCGGCTCGGTCGGGGTGGACGGCTCAGGCTCAGGGAGCGGCTCAGGGACAGGTGGGGTATCCGGCAGGGTTTCCTCCGCGCCGGGCGTCATCGCCGCGGTGAGCCAATCCGGATTTTCGCCTTCATCCGTCAGATGGCCGGGGGCTGTGGCCGGTGGAGAGGGTGGTGCTGGTTGCTCGGCCAGGCCCGCCTCCATCCAGTCGGGGAGCGCCAGATCGTCGCCACCAGCGCCCCCGGTGGGATCGGCAAACGCACCCAGCAGGTCATCCTCTTCTTCGTCGTCGTCATCCATGCTGTCCAGCAAGGCTCTCAGATCGTCATCCATTACCGCCTCCTGACCAAGAAGCATTTTTGAATAAATGCAACCCCAGCCTAATCTAAATTGGAACCTGTGTCAAATTCGAATGGTGACGGGTATCTCCCCTGCTGCGGTGCCACATAGCAAGCGCCCGCCTTGCCATCATTCGCGGGCTTCTGGCCGATTGGCCGAACCTGTATTATTGTTGGCTCCATATCGCACCGCATGGATATTTTGAACGTCACACGGGGAGTAGGCAATCAGAATGCCACCTTTAGAGATTCTGTTCGCCCGGTTTGGTCTGTCGTTGTTCCTTGGATTCCTGATCGGCCTCGAACGGGAGCGTGACAATCCGGACCGCTTCGCCGGGATGCGGACGTTCGCGATCATCAGCCTGACAGGTGCGACGCTGGCGTTTGTCAGCGAGCAGTTCGCCGGGGTATGGCTGTTCATCGCCGGTTTTGTGGTAGTCGGAGGGTATTCGCTGGCATCGTTCGTGCTCAGCTTCCCGACGGGGCGCACCGGCATCACCACCGAGATCGTGTTCGTGCTGACGCTGCTGCTGGGCGGGCTGGCCTATTGGGATCAGTGGGCGCTGGCCTCTGCGATCACGATCGCGGTGATTGCGCTGTTAAGCTTCAAGCCCACCTTCAGGGAGCTGCTGCGCCACGTGGCCCGACAGGACATCTGGGCAGGGCTGGAGTTCGCCATCGTGTGGGTGGTCATCCTGCCCGTGCTGCCCAACCGGACGTACGACCCGTTCAACGCGGTGAACCCCAGGCAAGTGTGGGTGATGGTCGTGCTGGTGGCCGGGCTGAACCTGGCAGGCTACGTCCTGTCCAAAGTCTTGAGCGTGCAGGGCAGCATCCGGCTGATGGGCGTGGTCGGTGGGCTGGTCTCCAGCACGGCCACGACGTTCGGCTTCGCCCGGCGCAGCAGCAGCGAAGAGGAGCAGGGTCGGCACCAGGCGTTCGCCCTTGCCATCGCGATTGCCTCGACCGGCATGTTCATCCGCACCCTGATCCTGATCGCCATCCTGAACTACTCCCTGAGCCTCGCGCTCCTGCCGCCGCTCCTGCTGGGCGCGGGCGTGCTGGGCCTGGCCGACCTGGTGATGTGGCGCAGGACAAACGACAAGAAAGAGAAGAAGAGCAAGAACATCCAACAGGGAGAATCGAGCAGCCCGTTCGCGCTGCGACCGGCCTTACAGTTTGGCGTCTTGTTCGCCGTCGTGCTGTTTGTTGCCGCTGCTGCCCAGGCGCTGCTGGGGGATATCGGCGTTTACCTGTCCAGCGCCGTCGGCGGGGTGGCCGGGCTGGACGCGATCGTGCTCACAGTGGCGAAGCTGTCCGGATCGGCCATCTCGCAGTCAACCGCCGTGCGCAGCGTGGCGCTGGGGACAGCCAGCAACATGGTCTTCAAAGGGATCGTCGCCTCCGTGCTGGGCCAGGGGGCTGTGAAGCGGCACATCCTGCCCCTGTTCATCGCAGCGGCGGTGGTGTGCACAGCCGCCGCCTTCCTGCTCTCTTGACCGGCCAGCCTCAGCCCCCCGCCACCGGCTCGATCTGGAAAATGTAAGGCCGGTACATGCGCGGCGTCAGGCGAAACGAGGCCAGCTCTGCCCCCAGCCATTCGACCCGCCCGTACTCGCTCCAGACCTGGTTGGTGATCAGGTCGCGCAGGCGATAGGAGGTGTCGGGCCGGATGGGCAGCTTACCGAGGGGCAGCCCAAAGAGGAAGGTCGCCTGCTCCGGCAGCAGGCTCGCAATTCCTAACAGCGCCGTATCTTCATCGTAGCGTATCAGTGCAAAGACCTGCCCGGCGGGATGCTCGCCATGCTTGCGCCGGTAGTGCCCTTCGTCGTCGACCGCCACCTCGTTAAACAAAAACCGCCCCCGGCGCAGTGTCTCGCTCTCGCGCCGGGCGAGCAGCAGCCCCCGAATGAACGCCTCCTGGCGCGCCTCCTGCCCCGACCAGATCATAGGGACGAACCCCGCCATCACCAGAATCCCCAGCAGCGCCTGGGCGACGTCGCTGCCACGCAGGGCATAAGCGGGCCAGCCGCGCGTATCGTGCGTCTCGGTGAAGCAAATGCGCGGGGTAGGGAACCCCTCCGCCGAGCGGGGCATGATCGCCCAATAATCGCGCAGGTACTCGCCGAGCTCGTAAGGAGTCAGCGTTTGCTGGAACAGAGCGAGCGCCATCGCATAGGGGTGGTAGTCGTTTGAAATGTCATGCGAGCGCACCCAGAGCGGCCCGAACAGCTCGCAGTACAGCGCCGCATCAGGCTTGATCTCCAGCAGCGCGCGGCGCAGGTCTTCCAGCAGACCGCGCGCACCCAGGTTGGTGCGGCTGGCGTGGGCTGAGATCGCCCGGCTCCAGTTTGGTTCCTTGCCATGCGGTGCATCGACCCGGAAGCCATCAACGTCGTAATCCCGCACGTAGTGGAGCGCCCAGCCGAGCATGTAGGCGTGGAAATCCGGGTTGGCCCAGTCGAACGACCAGGTGTCGTCCCAGCCGTGCGAGTGAACCAGCCCGCCCGCCTCGTCGCGCGCGAACCACTCTGGATGCTCCGTCACATAGCGCGATTCGAGCGAGCAGCCCTGCGCGACGAAGTCGACCAGCACGCGCAGGCCCAGGTCGTGGGCGGCAGCAACTAACTCGACAAATTCGGATTCGCTCCCCAAGGTGGGCTCCAGCTTCTCATAGTCATGGATAGCATAAGGGCTGCCCAGCGAGCGCCAGTTCTCGTCCCAGGGCTGGCCGAGCTTGTTGCGGTGGGCCATGACCGGCAGCAGGTAGAGCGAGTCGACACCCAGCTCTTTGATGCGCGGCAAGGCCCCGCGCAGCCCGGCAAAGCCGCCAAACTGGCCGGGGTGCACCTCATAGACGCCCGTCCAGTCGAGGGCGCGGTCGACCTCGCCGTAGATCGGCGGGGTGATTCCGGTCTGGTCGCCCACCGCGCGGAAGCGGGCCAGCGCGCTTTGATAGTCGCCCTGGTGGAGGAGAATGTACTGCGTCCCACCTTCAAGCGCCTCCCCTGGGGCGATCCAGCCCGCCAGCCACCAGTCAAACCCCAGCGTGGCGTGCACGCCATCGCCGCTCACCCAGGGACGCCCCGCCTCGAACTCGCTCACATACCAGGTCAGCAGGCTCCATCCGATCGAGGGGTTGTGCACGACCAGCAGGCCGGGACCGACATCGGGCGCATCGCTAAAGGCGCGGCCCCACAGGTAGGGCGATCCGGGGGCGAAGTGCGCGTTTATGCCGGTCTCCCCCGATCCCCGGTCGGGCGAGACGTGACGCGAGACAGCCTGGCTCGCCGCCGCGCCGAGGGGCAGGCGGGGGCGTACGCCATTGCCCGGCGCTTCGAACCGGCAGGCCACCGGATCACCCAGCGAGACGCCGCTCAGCCCGGCCCGCAGCCCGGTTAGCTGCACTTCCTCACCCGATGCATTCTCGACCTGCACCCGGCGTGCGATCAGGCCGCCGGAGGCGCGGAAACGGTCGCGCAGCACCAGCGGACCTAAGCCGATCCGGATGATCAGTTCGTCATCAGCCAGCTCGTGGGAGAGGTAGCGCGGCTGGGCGTCAAGGGGCTGATAGGCCAGGTCGACCGCCGGAAGGGTGGGGGACGACTCCGCGCCATGGCCGAGCGCGTCCGGCCCATCGCCCAGTTGGAGAGTCATCAGCGCGCCGCTGGTCGGGTCAATTCGCAGACGATAGCTGCCCAGCGTCAGAGGTTGGTCGGTCATGTGCATACGATCCCATCATTGTCAGCCGCCAAATCGGTTTGCTCAAGCAGTATAATGGAGGTGCGGGAGATCGATCAATTCCTCACGGAGAGCCACATGAAAAAGCACTGGAACCTCGCCGACATGCCTGATCAGTCCAACAAAGTGGTCGTCGTGACCGGGGCGACGAACGGGCTTGGCTACGAGATGGGGAAGGCGTTCGCCCTGAAAAACGCCATCCTGATCATGGCGGTGCGCAATCCGGAGCTTGGCGAGGCGCGCGCCGCGGAGTTCCGGACGCTCGCCAAGAGCGGGGGCGTGGAGGTGATGCACGTCGACCTGGGCGACCTGGACACGGTGCGCGGGTTTGCCGAGTCGTTCAAGAGCCGGTACGACCGGCTCGACGTCCTGATGAACAACGCCGGGATCATGGCGGTGCCCTACGGCAAGACGAAAGATGGCTTCGAGCGGCACATCGGCGTCAACTACCTGGGCCACTTTGCCCTGACCGGGCTGCTGCTCGACGTGATCAAGCGTTCACCCGGCTGCCGGGTCGTGAACACATCCAGCATCAGCGAGAAGACGGGGAACATCAGGAGGCTGCTGGCGGATTTCAACCAGGAGCGAGGCTACGAACGGTGGACGTCCTACGGGCACAGCAAGCTGGCCATGCTGATGTTCGCCTTTGAGCTGAACAGGCGTTTCGAGCAGCACGGCGTCGACGCGGCGGCGATCGGCGCGCACCCTGGGTTCGCCCGCACCAACCTCCGGACGCGGGGGATGACCGTCGAGCCGAACCTGCTGCATCGATATATGAACGTATTCTTTGAATGGATGTCCGCCGACCAGGCGGCGGGCGCTTTGCCACTGCTCTATGCCGCTACCGACCCGGAAGCCGAGGCGGGCGAATATTACGGCGTCCACCTGCTGGGCTGGCGCGGGTACCCGGCCAAAAACCGGCCCACCCGCCAGGCGCATAACCGGGAACTGGCGCAGCGCCTGTGGGAGACCTCGGAGGCGCTGACGGGCGTGGTCTACGCATTCTGAGCGGGCGTCAGGGTGCGCCTTTCCCCCGGACGCGGCCTACTTACTCGGCGTGACGCCGCTCCCGGCGCGGCCTGTCCTCCTCCAGGCCCATCGCCTTGAGCACTGCCTCGACGATCATCGCCGCGATGCCCATCACGATCCCGCCCAGGATCGCCGTCCACAGCCCGTTGACCACCAGACGGCCCCCGGACAGCGACGAGGTGAGCAGCAGCATCAGGCCGTTGATCACGAAGATGAACAGCCCCAGCGTGACGATGGTGAAGGGCAGAGTCAGGATGACGACGATCGGCTTGATAATCGCGTTGACGACCCCGAAGATGATCGCCACCACCAGCAGCGTGCCGAGCTGATCCGGCGTGCTGATGCCGGGCATGATGTAGGCGGTGATCGCCAGCGCCGCCGCGTTGATGATCACCCGGATGAAGAAGTTACGTAACATGGCTGGTTCCCCCGCTTGGCTGAATGGTTCTTCTCCCTGCACATTGTAACCGATTCTGTGTGACCGGGTCACTGCAAGCACCCTCCCGACAGGCTATGAATGGTAAATCCTCAAGCACAATCCTCCGATAGCGGGCGGTAGAGCTTCCGGGCGGCAGCGTGAATGGTAGCGTGGTCGTCAGGGAATCGTCTATCGCCCGGCCCATAAGGGCTGTTTTTCTATGGTATAATGGGCATACGCCTGGGGTATCCAGGCATACCAATTGAAGTAGCATAAATGCCGGGGATTCTTACGCCCTGGCTCAATCTTCATTGGCGTTTTGTCCAGGCTTTGCCTGGGCACCGGTCATTGCTATGCCCGCGTCTTGCTTATGAGAAAGAGGAGCTCATACGAGCAGGGTGCCAGGGCTTGATTCGTGTCCGATCACTACTACATACTTTGCCAAAGGGAGCACCATGCAAGACTTAAACGGCGAGCTGCGTCTGGCTGTACTGGGCGCGGGGCATGGGGGGAAGACTATGGCCGCTGACATGGCCGCGCGCGGCTATCACGTCAACCTGTACAACCGCACCCGGGAACACATCGACGCCATCCGGGCGCGGAGGGGGATCGAGCTTCAGCTGGAAAACGAAGAGGTTGTCTTTGGGCCGCTCCAGGTCGTCAGCAACCAGATGGAAGAAGTGCTTGACGGCGTCCACTTGATCATGGTCGTCGTGCCCGCCTCCGGGCACACCAGCATCGCCCGGAGCTGCGCGCCCTATCTGAAAGATGGGCAGATCGTCGTGCTGAACCCGGGCCGCACCGGCGGTGCGTTAGAGTTCCGCAAGGTCTTACAGGAGTGCGGCTGTTCGGCGGACGTGACCATCGCCGAAACAGAGACGCTGTTGTTCGCCAGCCGCAGCGGCGGCCCGGCGGAAGCCCATATCTTCCGCCGCAAGAACTCGATCCCGCTGGCCGCGCTGCCCGCCACCCGCACCGCGCAGGTGCTGGACGTCGTCACCGAGATTTACCCGCAGTTCGTGGCCGCGCCAGACGTGCTGCACACCAGCCTGAACAACATGGGGGCGGTCTTCCACCCGGCGCTGACCCTGTTGAACGTCGGGTGGATCGAGCGCACACAGGGCGATTTCCAGTTTTACATGGACGGCGTCACCCAGTCCACCTCACGCATCCTGGAGGTGGTCGACCGGGAGCGAGTCACCGTGGCAGCGGCGCTGGGCGTGCGCGCCCAGACGGCGCTGGAATGGCTGGCGCGGGCTTATTCGGCCACCGGCGACAACCTCGACGAGGCGATGCACGACAACCCTGGCTACCAGGGCATCAAAGCCCCGCGCTCTCTGCGCCACCGATACATCTTCGAGGACGTGCCGTTCAGCCTGGTGCCGATCGCCGCGCTTGGCAAGCGTTTTGGGGTGAACGTCTGGGCGATCGACTCGCTGATCCAGCTTGCCTGCGTCGCGCACAGCACTGATTTCTACCATCGCGGGCGCACGGTGGAGAGTATGGGCCTGGCCGGTTTGCGCGTGAGCGAGATCAGAAACCTGGTCAAGTACGGGCACACCGAGCCACCCGACCTGCTGGCCGCCGACCGCCACAACCTCCAGGAGCCGGTGTCGTGAAGGTGCTGGGTGTCTCCCTCGGCGACTGCGTGCACGTGGCCGGGATCACCCGTTTCCTGCGGGCGGCGGAGGAGATAGGCTGCGAGACGGTGTTCACCGGCCCGGCCACCGACCTGGAAGCCCTGGTCGACGCCATCCGGGATTTCGACCCGGACGTCGTCGGGATCAGCTACCGCCTGACGCCGGACAACCTGCGCCCGCTGCTCGACGCGCTGCCGGGCATGCTGGCGGCGGCAGGCATCGAGGGGAAACGGCTGGCCTTCGGGGGCACGCCGCCGGTGGTCGCCGTGGCGAAAGAGTACGACCTTTTCGAGGCTTTCTTCGAGGGGGGCGAATCAACTGCGGCGGTGCAGCGCTATCTGCGCGCCGACGCCACCCGGAGCGGCGATCCGGCCCGCCCCCCCGACCGGGCAATCGAGCGCATCCGCTGGAAAGCGCCCCTGCCGCTGCTGCGCCACCACTACGGCGAACCGGCCCGCAGCATCGGCCCGACCGTGGCGGGCATCGTCCGCATCGCAGAGAGCGGCGCGCTCGACGTGATCTCGCTGGGGGCCGACCAGGACGCGCAGGAGAACTTCTACCGGCCCTATGCCCAGAACCCCGGCTCAAAAGGGGCAGGGGGAGTGCCCTTCCGCAGCGAGGACGACCTGCGCCGCCTGAAAGCGGCCAGCCAGCGGGGCAATTTCCCCCTGCTACGCTCCTACTCCGCCACCGCCGACCACCTGCGCTACGCGGAGATGCTGGTCGACACCGTCGACAACGCCTGGTGCGCCACCTCGCTGTTCTGGTTCAACGCGATGGACGGGCGCGGCCCCTCGCCGCTGGATCAATCAATCCGGGAGCATATTGACCTGATGGCCTGGCACGGCGCGCGCGGCATCCCGGTCGAGGGCAACGAGCCGTATCACTGGGGGATGCGCGACGCGCCGGACGTGGTGGTGTGCGCCTCGTCGTACATCTACTCCCACGTCGCCAAAAAGGCGGGCGTGCGCGACTACATCACCACCTACATGTTCGAGAGTCCGCCCCACCTGAACAACCGGATGGACCTGGCGAAGTGCCTGGCCCAGATCGCGCTGGCCGAGTCGTTCGCCGACGGGGGATTCCACATCTGGCGGCAGACGCGCACCGGGCTGCTCAGCTACCCGCTGGGCATCCCCGAAGCGCGCGCCCACCTGGCACAGAGCGTGATGCTCCAGATGGCCGTGAGGCCGCACATCATCCACGTGGTGGGCTACACCGAGGCCGACCACGCCGCCAGCGCCGACGAGGTGATCGAGAGCGCCCGCATGGCCGGGTATGTGGCCGAGGTCGCGCTGCGCGGCAGCCCCGACCCGACCGCCGACTCCGCCGTGCAGGCCCGCCGGGACGAATTGATCGCCGAGACGCACGTCCTGCTCGACGCGATCCGGGCGCTCAGCCCCGGCATGGACGACCCGCTCGGCGACCCGGCCACGCTGGCCCGCGCGGTGGAGATCGGCC
>JARRJX010000014.1:0-12561 GCA_037388645.1 Chloroflexota bacterium | reverse complement strand
CCCGACGTGGGCGGCGAGGACTTATATTTCGGCGGCACGGCCTTCACCAACCGCCACGGGTTGGGCGTGCAGTGGCCCACCCTGGCCGAGGCCGCGCGGGCCACACTGGCCGTGCGGCCCGCCCGGGTGAGGGCGCAGCTCAGCCCTGGCCGCGGCCAGCTGATCGCGGTGCCCGTTACCTCCCTGTACGACGCCGAGCCGGTGATGCAAAAAACCGACCTGCTCCAGGAGCGCGTCCCAGCACCCTACGCCGCCCTCAACCCCGCCGACGCCGACAGGCTGGGCGTGGCGGCGGGCGACCCCCTGGAGATGACTTTCGACGGGCACCCGGTGATCCTCAGCGCCGTCCTGGATGAGGCGGTGCCGGAGGGGGTGGCCGTCGTCCCGCGCCGCCTGCAATCCCAGGGAGCGCCCCTGGCGGCGGCTGTCACCCCGGTTACCCGGCTGGAGAGGGTGAGTTCATGAACCAGTTCCTGATCTTCCTGCTCGTCTCCGCCATCAAGGCGGTGTTTATCATCTTCCTCTTGCTGGCTGGCTTCGCCTATGCTACCTTCCTGGAGCGGCGGTTTATCGCCATCATCCAGCAGCGCATCGGCCCCAACCGGGCAGGCCCGTTTGGCGTTTTGCAGCCGCTGGCGGATGGCATCAAGCTGTTCTTTAAGGAAGACATCGTCCCTCGTGAGGCGGACAAGGTGATCTTCACGCTGGCCCCCGCCATCACCGCCGTTCCGGCCTTGATCGTGCTGGCGGTCGTGCCCGTTGGCGGCGACGTGACCCTGTTCGGCTATCACACCTCGCTCGGCCTGGCCGACATCAACGTGGGTGTGCTGTATATTCTGGCGGTCATCTCGATCTCGGTCTACGGCGTCGTGCTGGCGGGCTGGGCCTCGGCCAACAAATACGCGATGCTGGGCGGGCTGCGCTCCTCGGCCCAGATGATCAGCTACGAGCTGGCGATGGGCCTCTCGCTGCTGGCTCCAATCATGTTGGTCGGCTCGATGAGCCTGAGTGACATCATCGACGCGCAGAAAGGCATCTGGTTTATTTTCGTCCAGCCCATCGCCGGGATCATCTTCATCATCACCATCTTCGCGGAGACCAACCGCGCCCCGTTCGACCTGCCCGAAGCGGAGCAGGAGCTGACCGCCGGGTATCACGCCGAGTACAGCGGGATGAAGTTCGCCGCGTTCTACATGGCCGAATACATGAAGATGATCGCGGTCAGCGCGATCGCCGCCGCCATGTTCTTTGGCGGCTACCGCTTCTTCGGGATGGAAAACCTGCTCGGCGGCTGGCTGGGGCCGTTCATTTTGCTCGCCAAGGTGATCGCCGGGCTGCTGTTGATGGTCTGGGTGCGCGCCACGCTGCCCCGTATGCGCTACGATCAATTGATGTCGTTCGGCTGGAAGTTTTTGCTGCCGCTCTCGCTGGCGAATGCTGGCCTGACGGCGCTGCTGATCGTCTTAAACGTGTACCCGGTATATGCCTGATGATGCGGGGGAGAGAGACCGGGTTGGTAGGAAGAGGAAAAGGGTAGTGCATCGATGATTAAAGGGACGTTAGCCCTCTTTGACCAGTGGCCGGAGGAAAAGAAGCCTTTCGCCCAGCGCTACAAAGGGCGGCACGAGCTGAAGCGCTACGACAACGGCCTGGAGAAGTGCATCGGCTGCTCGCTCTGTGCGGCGGCCTGTCCTGCCAATGCGATCTGGGTGGAAGCGGCGGAGAACACCGACGAGGAGCGCTACTCGCCGGGCGAGCGCTACGCCAAGACGTATGAGATCAACATGCTGCGCTGCATTTTCTGCGGCTACTGTGAGGACGCCTGCCCGACCGAGGCGATCGTCCTAGAGGACCACTACGAGCTGTCATTCTACGACCGGGCCAGCGCGATCTACACCAAAGAAATGCTGATCGTGCCGCCGCCGCCAGGGGCGCAGGATACCCCGCAGAAGGTGAAGCCGGGGACCTTCAACCGCGCGATCCCGGAGATGGCCGATCCTTATTGATTGAAAGAAGCCGCTGCAATGTCTTTTGGAACTGTCCTGTTTCTCATCCTGGCGCTGATCGCCGTCGTCTCGGCGGTGGGCATGCTCACCAGCACCAACGCCGTGCACGCGGCGCTGTTCCTGGTGACGAACTTCGTGTGCATCGCCCTGTTTTACCTGGGCCTCAACGCGCCCTTCCTGGCGATGGTTCAGATCACCATCTATACCGGGGCGATCATGGTCCTGTTCCTGTTTGTGATCATGCTGCTGGGCGCGGCGCAGGTGTCGCTGCGCTCGACTCTCCGCTGGCACGGGCCGCTGGCCGTGGTGCTGGTCTTGATGCTGATCGGCGTGGCGGGGGTGATGGCCTTCAGCCCGGCGGTCAATAACAACCTGACCAGCCCGCTTGCGCTGCAAGAGGCGAGCACGGCCTTTGGCAGCCCGCAGGCGGTCGGCGAGGTGCTTTTCAGCAACTACCTGCTGCCCTTTCAGATGGTCGGAATCCTGCTGCTGGTCGCCATGATCGGCGCGGTTGTGCTGACCAGGGAGGCGAAGAAGCCCACCCGGCAGCCCGGCCCGGAAGAATCCAGCCCGGCGGGGGAGTAGAGGAGCGAGGCATGGAAGAGATCGCCTTTCTGGTACCGACCAGCTATTACATTATCCTGAGCGGAGTGTTGTTCGCGATCGGCGTGGCGGGCGTGCTGCTGCGCCGCAACGCGATCCTGCTCCTGATGTCGGTCGAGCTGATGCTCAACTCGGCCAACCTGGCTTTTGCCGCCTTTTCCCGGACTTTTCTTGACGTGGGTGGGCAGGTCTTCGTCTTCTTTGTGATAACCGTCGCCGCCGCCGAAGTTGCCGTTGGCCTGGCGCTGATCGTCACCATCTTCCACACCAAGCGCAGCATCGACATCGACGAGCTGCACGCGATGGAAGGCTGATCTATGCGGGGGCGCTTCGCCTTCGCATAGGTTGAGGGAACTCGTATGAATGGATTATTCTCGATCGCCCCGTTGATTATCGCCGCGCCGTTTGCCGGTATGCTGGTCAACATCGCCTTTGGGCGGCGGCTGATGCCGAATAAGGATAGCATTGGCCCCGGCCTGGTTGCCTCGTCAATGGCGGGGGTTTCGTTCCTCGTCGCGCTGTTGATGTTCGTTGCCTTGCTGGGCAGCCCACAAGGGGCTGATGTGCCCGTGCTGACCTGGATCGATATCCAGGGTGGGGATATCTCGCTTAATATCCCCTGGACGCTCAAGGTGGACACTCTCTCCTCGGTGATGATGCTGGTCGTCTCTGGGGTCGGCACGGTGATCCACGTCTACGCCATCGGCTATATGCACGGCGACATCGATGAGAAGGCTTACTTGCGCGGCCTGCATGGCGAGGAAGCGCTCGATTTTAAGCGCCGTCGTTACGTCAAGTTCTTCACCTTCTTCAACCTGTTCTTAGGCTCGATGCTCATCCTGGTGACGGGGAACAACTACCTGATGATGTTCGTCGGCTGGGAGCTGGTCGGGCTGTGTAGCTACCTGTTGATCGGCTTCTGGTTTGATAGCCCCGAAGCGAATGAGAGCGGCAAGATCGTCGGCGTGCTGAACTCGGAGGCGGGCAAAAAGGCGTTCATTGTCAACCGGGTCGGCGACTTCGGCATGCTGCTGGCTCTGATGCTGATCTTCTGGACGTTTGGCACGCTGAAGTTCGACGACGTGTTCGCCCGTGCCGCAGCAGCAGCGCCGACCACGCCCATTCCGCTGGGGCCGTTCACCCCCGCCTTGGGGGCCGTGGTGACGGTCATCACTCTGCTGCTCCTGCTGGGCGCAACGGGCAAAAGCGCCCAGATTCCGTTATTCGTCTGGCTACCGGATGCGATGGCGGGGCCGACACCCGTCAGCGCGCTGATCCATGCCGCCACGATGGTCACGGCGGGCGTTTACATGATCGCGCGCAGCAACGTGCTGTATGCGATGGCCCCGGTCAGCGGGATGACAGTCGCCGTCATCGGCGGCCTGACCGCCTTTGTGTCGGGCACAATCGCCGTCGCCCAGTTCGACATCAAGCGCGTGCTGGCCTATTCGACCATCAGCCAGCTTGGCTTTATGTTCGCTGCCGTCGGCCTGGGTGGCTATATCGCCGGGATTTTCCACCTTGCCACCCACGCCTTCTTCAAGGCGCTCCTGTTCCTGTCCGCTGGCTCGGTGATGCACGGCATGGAGCACGGACATCATGCTATGGCTGAAGGGGAACACGGCGGTGGCGGGGGTGACGAGGGGCACCCCTTCGACCCGCAGGATATGCGCCAGATGGGTGGCCTGCACAAGCACATGAAAACCACCACCTGGGTCTATATCGTCGGGGCGCTGGCTCTATCCGGTATCCCGCCGCTCGCCGGTTTCTGGAGCAAAGACGAGATTTTGCTCGAGGCCAGCCTGAACAGCACCCTGGTTTACGTGCTGCTCGGCGCGGCGACCTTCTTCACTGCGCTCTACATGGGGCGTCAGATATTCATGGTTTTCTTTGGCAGCGAGCGCTCCGAGGCCGCGCGCCACGCCCACGAAAGTCCACCGCTGATGACCACCCCGCTGATCGTCCTGGCCGTTCTTGCGATCATTGGCGGGCTGATGAACCTGCCTTTTGGAGGGTTCAACCAGTTGGGGCACTGGCTGGAGCGGAGCGTCGTCAACGCGCACACCGGATCATTTAACATCGACGTCTCGATTACCTCGACTGTCCTGGGGCTGCTTGCGATCGGGATCAGCTATCTGCTCTACGGGCGCAAGCCGCTGGAAGAGGGCCAGAGAGACCCACTTTCCACCACCGGGCCAGTGTTCACCTTTCTCAACCACAAGTGGTATTGGGACGAGCTGTATGATGCGCTCTTCGTCAGGCCGTTCAACCGTCTTAGCGAGTTCTTAGCCAATACGATTGACTGGGCCTTCTGGCATGACTTTGTGCATGACGGCATCATCGCCCAGTTTGTCGAAGGGTCGTCGCGTAGCCTGCGCCGCGTGCAGACCGGCTACGTGCGGAACTATGCCCTGGCCGTGCTGCTTGGCGTGGTGGCGATCCTTGTCTACCTGGTTGTTCGCTTCCTGGTCTGAAATGCGCCTGACGGCAACGTAGGGAGCCTGTATGTCGAACTTCCCGATATTTCTCTCGATCATCCTGGCGGTTCCGCTGGTAGGTTTTTTTGTTATCCTGTTCGTCCCCCGGCAGGACGAGACCACGATCAAGTGGGCGGCGATGGTATTTTCGCTGGCCGACTTTATCCTCTCGTTGTACCTGTTGGGGGTGCCCTTCTGGCGGGACGCGGGTCTACAGTGGTCGGGGCGGGCGCCCTGGATTCCCGGTGCGGGGATCAGCTTTGCGATGGGCGTTGACGGTCTGAGCATCCTGTTGGTGCTGCTGACCACCCTGCTCAGCCCGATCGCCATCCTCTCTTCCTGGGAGGCCATCGAAGACCGTGTCAAAGAATACTACGCCCTCATGCTGCTGCTCGAAGTGGGCATGGTGGGTGTGTTCGTCGCACTCGACCTGTTCTTGTTCTACATCTTCTGGGAGTTCACCCTGGTGCCGATGTATTTCCTGATCGGCATCTGGGGCGGGCCGCATCGCCAGTACGCCGCGGTCAAGTTCTTCCTGTATACGATGGCCGGATCGATCCTGATGCTGCTTGCCATCCTCTACCTGGGTATCCAGGGCGGCACCTTCTACCTGCCCGACCTGATCGCCGGGGTGCGCGATGGCTCGCTGGCGATCTCCCCCGGCACCGAGGTGTGGCTCTTCCTGGCTTTTGCCATTTCCTTTGCCATCAAGGTCCCGGTCTGGCCGCTCCACTCCTGGCTGCCCGATGCCCACACCGAAGCGCCGACGGCAGGCTCGATCATCCTGGCCGGTGTGCTTCTCAAGATGGGTACCTATGGCTTTTTACGCTTTAACCTGCCCCTCTTCCCCAACGCCTCGCTCACCTTTGCACCCTACATCGCCGCGCTGGCCGTGGTGGGGATCATTTACGGGGCGTGGGTCAGCTACGCTCAGACCGACGTGAAGAAGCTGGTCGCCTATTCCTCGGTCAGCCATCTGGGCTTTGTCATGCTCGGCCTGTTCTCCTTCAACGCGATCGGCGTCTCCGGCGCGATCTTGCAGATGGTCAACCACGGGGTGAGCACGGGCGCGTTGTTCTTGCTGGTCGGCATGCTCTACGAGCGCCGCCACACCCGCGAGATGAGCGAGTTCGGCGGCATCTGGAAGGTGATGCCGATCTACAGCACGCTGGTGTTGATCGTCACACTCTCCTCGATGGGCCTGCCCGGCCTCAACGGCTTCGTCGGTGAGTTCACTATTCTGCTTGGCTCGTTTAATGCCAGCTCGTACGGCGCGCGTCCCTGGCTGTTCGCTGCATTCGGTGCGCTGGGCGTGATCCTGGCCGCGATCTACCTGCTGACGATGTTCCATAAGGTCTTCCTGGGGCCGCCCACCAACGACAAAAACAAGGAACTCAAAGACCTTGACCTGCGCGAGATCGCCATGGTAGTGCCGCTGCTGATCCTGATCTTCTGGATCGGCCTCTATGCGAAACCCTTCTTCGACGTGATGCAGCCCTCCGTACAGGCGTTATTAGGCTCGATGCCGTCCATCGCGGGACTGCCCTAGCCAACCAAAGGCGGTGATATGACCCTCCCGACGCTTGAAACGATTAACCTGGCGGGGGTGATCCCGGTCCTGATCCTGATCGGCGGCACCTGCGCGCTGACGGTCGTCGACGTGTTCGTCCCGCCCGGTCGCAAGGCGATCGTCGCCTGGCTGGGCCTGCTGGTCGTGGTCGCGTCCGGGGTGGCGCTGGGCATCCAGGCCGCCGCCTACCCGGTCACCGGCCCACAGTCCTCGTTTGGTGGGATGGTCGAAGTCGACGGCTTCGCCCTGTTTATGCAGGGCCTGTTTCTGCTGATCGGTTTTTTCGCCATCCTGATGGCCCTGAATTTCCTGCCCCGCCAGGGGATCGAGCGCGGCGAGTATTACACGCTGCTGCTCTTCTCCACCGGCGGCACGATGATGATGGCGCTGGCTGCCGACTTGATCGTCGTCTTCCTCGCCCTGGAGCTGCTGAGCATCCCGCTCTACATCCTGGCGGGTTTTGCCCGCCCGCGCGCCGATTCAGAGGAAGCGGCGATGAAGTATTTCCTGCTTGGCGCGTTTTCCAGTGCGTTCCTGATTTATGGCATCGCCCTGACCTACGGCGGCACCGCCACCACCTCGCTCTCCGGTGTGGTGGATGCCCTGACCGGGCAGGCGCTCAACCCCGCGCTGGCGATCCTGGGCATGGGCCTGATCCTGGTCGGACTGGGCTTCAAGGTGGCCGCTGTGCCGTTCCACATGTGGACGCCCGACGTGTACCAGGGCTCGCCCACCCCGGCCACCGCCTTCATGTCAGTGGGCGCGAAGGCGGGCGGATTCGCGGCGCTGATACGCGTGCTGGTAATGGCTTTCCCCACCCTCTCCGGCACCTGGGGGCTGCTGACCGCCATCATTGCCGCCCTGACCCTGATCCTGGGGAACGTGGTCGCCATCTCGCAGAGCAACGTCAAGCGGATGCTGGCCTATTCCAGCATCGCCCATGCCGGATACGTGCTGCTCGCGGTGTCGGCTGCCGCCCAGCCAGACGTTACGCCCTACGCCGTCAGCGCGGCGATGTTCTACCTGCTGACCTACACCGTGACTAACCTGGGCGCGTTTGCCGTTGTGATGGCCGTCGAGCGGGACGACCGCTCTGGGAACCAGATCGAGGATTTCGCCGGGCTGGGCCGCACCCGTCCCCTGCTCGCCATCCTGATGACGTTCTTTATGCTCTCGCTGACCGGCGTCCCGCCCAGCGCGGGTATGGTCGGCAAGTTCTTCGTCTTCCAGGCGGCGGTGCGTGCGTCGACGGGTAATCCACTGCTGCTGGCGGTGACGATCATTGCCGTGCTGACCAGCGTGGTGAGCGCCTTCTACTACTTGCGCATCCCGGTCGTCATGTACTTCCGCGAAGGAGAGGGCCAGGCACAGTTGCAGCCCGTGCTTGGAGTCGCCCTGGCGCTGACTGGCCTGGCGACCCTTGTGCTGGGCATCATCCCGGCAGCCTTCTTCCAGATGGCTCAGCAGGCGCTGCTCGCCCTCTCAGGATAGGCGAAAAAGGCAGTCAGGCCGCGAGGAGGGGCCTGTTAAGCGCCCCTCTTTTCTATCCGCCGCTCGCCGGTTGGCTGGCCGCCGGGAAGGTGCGCTCCGGGAAGACGGCCAGGTGTAAGACCGTCGCGGCGACGATTGCAATAGGGTAGGCGACATCGATCCAACTGTTCTCGTAGCCGATGTACACTCTCGCCACCGGCAGCAGCGTGAGCAGGTGGATACCCAACACCACGTCCAGCCGCCACCCGACCAGCCACGGCACCACCATCGCGTAGAGCAGCACGTAGCGGTAGCTCAAGGCCCAGGGCGTGACCACGAAAAAGGCGGTCGTGAAGAGCATGAGATAGGCGAGCAGGTGGTCAGGATCGGATCGCTCGGCCTGATTGGCGTTAACCCGCCGCCAGGCCCAGAGCGTAATCCCAGCCGTGATGACGACAATCGCCCAGGGGAAGACAATCGAGAGGTCCAGCCGCCGCGCGGCCCACCAGATGCTCGTGAACCAGGGCGCGCCTGGCGCTTCGCTCGGCGGGCGGCTGACGACGTTGTCCACCCAGCGCCACGGCCAGCGGGGGAACATGATAAGCGAGACAGCCCCCACCAGCGCGGGGATGACGAGGCTGTACCAGAAATCTCGGCGCTTCCACCACCGCCAGGTGTGCCACAGTAACACCAGGGCGAACGGGATCGTGTTGGGCGGGCTGATCGACAGCAGCACGTAGCCCACCCCCAGCAGCCAGGGGTTGGTTTTCCGGACGGCCACCCACCCGAAAGCGGCTCCCAGGGCGTCGAGGGCCGTGATCTGCCCCCGGTAGATCAGGTCCCAGGTGTGCAGGTTGACGATCGCCAGCACGATGCCCCACAGACGCTGCCTGCCCGGCCTGGTGAAGACCCAGGCGCATGCCGCGAGCATCAGGAGCGAGGTGATGCGGAGCAGCGCCAGCCCGTAGGGGTTGGGGATCAGGACGTAGGGCACCAGGAACCAGATTCCCCAGGGCGGATGGTAGAACCCGGTGGTTTCCTCATCGTAGAGCCGGGTGCCCCCTGAAAGCCACAGCGTGGTGTCCGGCTGGAAATGCAGGAACCAGTCAACGCCGAGGGGGATGTAGGTGGCGGCGAGCCAGGTCAGGGCGGCGAGCGCGCCCAGCGCGGCGATCGCCAGCCCTGCCTGCTGCCAGCGGGGGCGGTCTCTGAGGGGTGTAGACGTCATGGCTTATCTCTCTCCGTCACGGGGTTGGCCTCTCCTGAAGGCTGACGTTCGGCTAAAAATGGCTGGCGGGTTACCCGATTGTGTTGACTTTTGTCACAACTTCTGGCATGCTATGTACGCGGTATAACAATACTGTTACAGTTGAATACCCTCTTCTTTGTCGCGGTTTACTGTGCTGAAGCTGCTGACGGGTTTTATGTCCCCACATGTAGTTCCTAACAAAGTCTTCAATAAGGGAACTACTGTTGAGCGAAAACCAAGAGGAATTTGCTCATAATATCGATCAATCTCCATTGGCTGGCTGGTGCAGCAAGACTTGGAAGATGGTATTGCCCATTTGAAAGAACGACAACCTGCTCTGGTACACATTATGCATGGCGATGCATTTTTATCGTTAGGTTTGAGAAAGGTGCGAGACGATGTCTACTGAGTTGCCACCGCAAGACGACCCTTCCACCATGCCCCCCCTGAGATTGACGAAGGCTATTGGTCCGCCCTGTTGGAGGAAGGCGAATACGCCGGCGGGAAACGTATTTTATACCCGGAAAACGGTGTTTGGGAAGATTACGACCCTGGGGCGGACGGGCCGATCAGCCCGGATGGTGCCCCTTTTGGCAGCCAGCACGATTGGATGCTGGCCCAGGAGACTTATGACGCGGACAAGTCGATCGAGCTGGGTGTTACCGGGTATAATCGTGGGGGGTTGCTGGTATCCTGGAACAGCCTGCGCGGATTCGTCCCGGCCAGCCAGCTGGTGAATTTTCCGGTCGATATAGATGAGACATCGCGCCGGTCGATGCTGTCCAAGCGAATCGGCCAGAAGATCAACCTGCGGATCATCGAGCTGGAGGTTGCCACCAACCGCCTGATCCTGTCGGAGCGGGCGGCCCAGGCACAGCCCGGCCAGCGGGCCGACATCCTCTCAAACCTGGAGGCCGGCACCGTTTGCGAAGGCGTCGTGACCAACCTGTGTGATTTTGGCGCGTTTGTCGACCTGGGAGGGATCGAAGGTCTGATCCACATCTCCGAGCTGTCGTGGGGGCGGGTCAACCATCCGCGCGACGTGCTGTCCAGCGGCCAGCACGTCAAAGCCTACATCATGTCCGTCGAGCCGAGTGAGGAGCGGATCGCCCTCAGCCTCAAGCGTTTGCAGCCCGACCCGTGGCAGACGGTTGAGGAGCGTTACAATGTGGGGCAGATTGTGGAAGGCGTGGTGACGAACGTCGTGGATTTTGGCGCGTTTGCCTGCATCGAAGAAGGGCTTGAGGGCCTGATCCACATCTCGGAATTGGCGGAAGGGCAGTTCCTGCACCCGCGCAACGTGGTGGCAGAAGGAGAGCGCATCCAGGCGCGGATCCTGAACATCGATGGGCGCGCCCGCCGCCTGGGTTTAAGCTTACGACACCTGCAGGGGGAGAACGAGAATTACCCCTCGGACATTTATAACGCTGAAAACAGCAGCAACAGCAATAACAATCGCCAGGGTAGCCAGTAATCTATCGCCCACAGACCGATCGGGGGCCGCGCCGCGCTGCGGCCCTTTTTGCTATTCCGGCTGTCGTCCAGGTCTGTATATGCCAGATAGGAAGGCTTATTGGTAGCATGACAGGAAACGTAACCAGGGAATGAGTGAGCAGCCAGAACACGCCAGAAACCCCAACATAGGCGATGAATTCATCGACGACTTTCAGGATGAGCCCCTCTCCCGCCCACCCCAGGCCAACAGCGGCCAGCGGAAGGATGGGCAGGGGGCGTCGGCGAATCAGCCTGCGTCGACACGATCACCGTCTCCGGCGGCCCGCCCCGCATCGCAAGCGGGGAGCAGCCCGCCTTCCCCTGCCCGCCCACCGCAGCCCGCGGCCAAGAGCAGCGCCCCCAGCCGCTTGAAGTCCGCCCCGTCACCCGGCAAAAAGCCGGAGGCGAAGCCCCGGCCTACCAGGAAGCCCACCTCCCCCGGCAAGAGACCAACGGGCGGCAGGCGCTCGCCCACCAAGCCAAATGGCCGCTCCTTACCCGGCGTCCAGGGCGTGACCCTTAAATCGCGCGCCCCGGAGCGCCCGCCCACGCCCGCAAAAACCCAGGAGCCGCAGTGGCTCAAACAGCTTCGTAAAGAGCTGCCGCCTTACACCGACGAAGTGCTGGCGCTGCTGCTGATGGCTTTTGGCCTGCTGTCTTTCCTGTCGCTGCTCAGCCCCACCAGCGGGGCGCTGGGGACGGTCTGGTCGGGCGCGTTACAGCAGGCGTTTGGCGGCGGCGCGTTCGTGATCTCGGCGGTGATCCTCGCCGCCGGAGGGCTGCTGCTCGTGCCCAAGCTGGGCATCCCGGTGCGCCTGAACTGGCTGCGCATCGTCGCCGCCGAGCTTTTTTACGTGTTTGTCCTGGCCTACATTCACGCGGGCATCCGGGCCAGCCTCGGCGGGGAAGCGGGCCGGGTGGAGGCGTTCGCCCGTGCCTTCGAAGGGCGCGGGGGCGGCATGGTCGGCTGGGCGATCCAGGAGGCGCTCCATATACTGCTGGGCGACATGGTGACCGGCATCGTGCTGCTGGCCCTCATCGCGCTGACCGGCGCGCTCGTGATCGGCATCCGGCGCGACCAGTTAGTCGACCTGCTCGACCGAATCTATGCCCGGCTCATGGCAACGGTCGAGCGGCTGGAGGACGTGCCCCAGCCCGCTTCCGAGGCGGCTCACACATACGAGGTGCTCAACCCCAATGGCCCGCGCCTGGTCGAGCTGCCCGCCATCCCTGGGCGGCCCTCGATTGTGACCGGCGAGAAAGGGGCCGGGGCGATCACGATCGCGCGGGTCGGCGCGCCTGCCAACCCAGGCAGCCCCTTCCAGGGGTCGCGCACCCAGGCGGAGCGCATCCGCGCGACCCGCACAATCGAACACCGCTTCCAGCTCGACCGGCGGGAGGAGAAGCGGCGGACACGCAAGCGCAGCGAGAAGCTCCCCCCGCTCGACCTGCTCGACGTAAGGGAGTTCGAGCGCCCCGGCGACGACGAGATCAACGTGAACGCGGTGATCATCGAGGAGACGGTCGAGGATTTCGGCATGCAGGTCGAGGTGATCGGGGTCAAGGCCGGGCCGACGATCACCCAGTACGCCGTCCAGCCCTTCAAGCGGGTAGACCAGGACGGCGAGAAAGTGGTGGTCGACCGGGTGCGCGTCACGCGGGTGGCCGCGCTTGCCAAAGACCTCTCGCTGG
>JARRJX010000013.1:0-18373 GCA_037388645.1 Chloroflexota bacterium | reverse complement strand
GGGCGTCCTGCTGGGCCTTGACCTGCTGCCCGGCCTCGGTATTCTCCATCAGCCACTTGCTGATGTTGTTCAGGCGCAGCGAGCGCCGGTGATCCTCGGCCTGGGCGGCGGCCTGGGCAGCGGCCCGCACCATCTCGATGAAGGTCAGGTCGAACAGCTCGATATTCTCTTCAAGCAACTGCTGGCGCGTTTCGGAGTCGGCCTGGGCCAGCTCGTCGACCAGCTCTACCTTGTGAAGCTGCTCGTCGATCATCTCCCTGGTAATGCCATCTGCCTCCAAGACCTGGTCGATCAGCCCCTGCATGGTCAAGGCCATATTTGGCTGGAGCAGATAGCCCTTGGGGGCGTCGTCCGGCAGAGAGCGCATCACGGCGTTGGTCATGTCGCCGATGATCTTTTCGCGCTCGGTCTGCTGAAGCCCCAGCTCCATCGGGACGTGGATAATGGCAAGCTCTTTCTCCGGATCGTGGTAGATCATCGGCGAGCCGACCACACCCTGGTAGCCGCAGTGCGGGCAGGTGATCAGGTTGACGCGCCCGCTCAGCAGGCGCTCTTTGGCCGTCGGGTCGCGCCCGACGTCGATGATCTGCTCGACAATCGCGTTAAAAGGCTGGCCACAAACGGGACAATTAATGGTAGTAGGCGCTGGTCGGGCCATTCCTATCTCGTTCCTTTCCATCAAAATCTCGCCTCTCTGAGGCGAGCATATGAATCATTTATAAATTCAGACACAACAAATTCAAACGGTGATTGTAACACGCCGCTTATTCCTGGGACAAAGGCAGGGTAAAGGTGAAGGTCGTGCCCCGGCCCGGCTCGCTTTCCAGCCAGATCGTGCCGCCGTGAGCCTCGATGATCGAGCGGACGATGTACAGGCCCAGACCGGCCCCCTGCGTCTCGCGCGAGAGGGCGTTGTCCACCCGGTAGAAGCGCTCGAAAACCCGCTCCTGCTGGTCGACGGGCATCCCGATCCCCTCATCGCTGACCGACACCTGGAGCCTGTTCTTGACCACCTTCCCGGCGATGAGGACCTGCCCGCCTTCCGGCGAATACTTGATGGCGTTGCTCAGCAGGTTGGCGAGCACCTGCTCGATGCGCCCCTCGTCGGCATAGACGGGGGGCAGATCGGCGGGAAAAGACGTACGGATGGTGTGCTGGTCGGTCTGGGTCTGGAACCGCTCGGCGACCCGCTCGGCCAGCCGGTCGATCTGGATGGGCGAGAATTTCATCTTGATCGTCCCGGCCTGCAAGCGGGTCACGTCCAGCAGGTTGTCGATCAACCTGGCAAGCTTATCCGCCTCCTCCTCGATCACCTGAAGGCCGTTCAAGACCGTATCCCGATCCCATTCCGCATCCTCACGCCGCAGCGTGCTGGCATAGCCTTTCATCAGCGAGACCGGCGTGCGCAGCTCGTGGGAGATCACGGAGATGAAGGTGCTCTTGGCCTCCTCCGCCTCCTTGAACTTGGTGATGTCACGCACGTTGCCGATGATGTTGCGCAGCCTGCCGTGGCTGTCAAACAGGGGAGCGTAGGTGATGCCCACGCTGAGGGTCGAGCCGCTGCGGTGCTCCAGCTTGCCCTCCACGTAGAGCACGCTGTAATCGTTGAGGGGCCACCCCCCGGCGATGCCCTCTGAGAGGCTCATCCCCGGCTCGCGGTAGGCCCAACTGACCACGTCGTCGTGCCCCATGCCGACCACCTCCTCGGTGGAGTAGCCGGTCATCCGGGCGAAGGCCAGGTTAATGCTCTCGATCGTCTTATCGGCCTTCAGGATCATGATCCCGTCCGCGCTGTGCCGCAGGATCGCGTCCAGCCGCTGTTTTTCGGTGGCCATCTGCTCGTAGAGGCGGGCATTGTGTACGGCGATGGCGGCCTGGTTGGCGAAGCTCTGCAAAATCTGGACTTCGTTGCGGGCGAAGCTCCCGCCGAAGGCGCGGAAGATGTAGACCACGCCCACCAGCTCGTGGCCGATCGACATCGGCAGCGCGATGACCTGCCCCAGGCCAATGCCCGCCGCCTGGGCGACGAGCTTCACCTTGCGGTTCAGCTCCGGGATGCCAAACTGCTCAGGGTCACGGGGGATATCGGCCAGGAGAGGGGCGAAAAAGTGGAGCAGCGCCGGGTCGATCCCCACGCTGGCCCGCACGTTGAAGGAATCGCTCTCGGTATCGGCCAGCGCGATCAGCCCGGCCTTCCCACTAAGCATCTCCGTGGCCGAGCGCAGGATGCGGCGTAACACCTCGTTCAGGCTTAGCTGGGCGGTAAGCGCGCGGGAAATATCGAGAAGGTAATCTCGCTGCCGGATGAGGTACTCGTACTCAAGCATAGGCAGATTGTAACATACCGGGTATCTGAATACCGTAAAAAAGAAGAGCCAACCAAGCGGGCTGGCTCTTTTGGCTCAGATTGACGGACGGCGCGGCTCAGGAAGTGAGCTGCGCCTCGATGGCAGTGAGCGACTCCTCGAAGAGCCGCAGGCCCTCGTCCGCAGATGTCCGATCGACCGATAGGGGGGGCATCAGGCGGATGACGCTCTCACCGGCACCCAGCAGCAGCAGCCCACGGGCGAAGGCCTCGTTGATGATCCGGTCGCGGGTTTCCTTGTCCGGCTCGCGGGCCTCCCGGTCGGTGACGATCTCGATCCCGATCATCAAACCCAGGCCGCGCACGTCGCCGATCAGCTCGTGGCGATCCTGCAACCCCTTGAGCGCATCCAGCAGATACGCCCCGACCTCGGCGGCGTTCTGCATGTAGCCACCCTCGATCAGGCGCAGGGTAGCCAGGGCGGCGGCGCAGGAGACCGGGTTGCCGCCGAAGGTGCTGCCGTGCGCGCCGGGCTGCCAGGTCATCAGGCCCTGGCGAGCGATCAGGGCACCGAGCGGCATGCCGCTGGCGAGGCCCTTGGCCGAGGTCACGATGTCTGGCTCCACGCCAAAGTGCTCGATTGCCCACCACCTGCCGGTGCGCCCCACACCACTCTGCACCTCATCGGCGATCAGCAGGATGCCGTACCGGTCGCAGAGGTCGCGCAGTGCGGGGAAGAAGCCCGGCGGCGGCACCACGTAGCCGCCTTCGCCCAGGACCGGCTCGACGAAGACCCCGGCCACCTCGTCCGCCGGGACGATGCTCCTGAAAATGGTGTTCTCGACGTAGTGGACGACGGCCTCTCCATAATCCTCACAGCAATAGCCTTGCAGCGCAGGGCGGTATTCGTAGGGATAGGGCACGTGGGTCACACCCGGCATCAGGGGGAAGAAGCGCTCCTTCTGGCGGTACTTGCTGGCCGTCAGCGAGAGCGCGCCGATGGTGCGCCCGTGGAAGGCGTCCTGGAAGGCGATGAACTGGCGGCGGTGGGTGGAATAGCGCGCCAGCTTGATCGCCGCCTCGACGGCCTCCGCGCCGGAGTTGCAGAGAAAGACCTGGGCCTGCTCCTCAAACGGGGCGATCTCACACAGCTTCTCCGCCACCTCCACGGCAACGTCGTAATAAAAATCAGACAGGCAGATGTGGAGGAACTTTTCGGCCTGCTCCTGAATGGCCCGGACGACCTCTGGATGCGCGTGGCCGGTCGAGGCAACGGCGATCCCGGTCATGAAGTCCAGAAAGCGGTTGCCGTCGACATCCCAGACCTCAATGCCGCTTGCGTGGTCGATCACCAGCGGGTAGGAGCGGGGCAGCGAGGGGGACATCACCCTGGTATCGCGCTCAATGATGGCCGCCCCCAGTGGGCCGGGCAGCACACGATTCGCTACGTTCTGGGCAGTTTTCACCTTACTCATTTGTACACCGATTCTCCTGGGTGGAGCCTGGAGCGGGCGTGTTTACGCGAGGTTCGCCAGGCATGGTCTATGTCTTCCAGATGAACCACGCCGTGAAACAGATCGTTGTGGACAACCGGAAGTGTGGGAAGCTGTGCCAGACTCATCTCCCGGACAGCAACCCATAATGTATCGTGAAGTTGTAAAGTGGCAAAATCGGTGCGCATCAGGTGAGCGACAGTGGTCTCGGAGGGACGCCTGTGCAGGCGTCGTTGGACGTCCTGATCGGTCAGCAGACCCACTACCCGGCCATCGACCAGCACGGGCATCACCCGCTGCTGGCGAAACAACTGGCGGATCAACTGTTTGCTGAGCGTATCCCAGGGGGCCAGCGTGTCGACGGCCTGTTGGTAGATGTCCTGCACCTCATAACGCACCAGGGCGCGCCTGCGCCGGACGTAAAACTCCTCCTGCCGTGCCCCAAAGAAGACAACGACCGCCACCACAACCAGCAGGGGATTGGGGGCGAGATTGGCGGGGGGCCAGCCAAACGCACCCAGGGCGGCCATCAGCACGGCCAGGATGCGCCCCAGCCAGGCGGCCAGGCGGGTCGCCAGCTCATAGTCGATCACCATGCCCAGCGCCCCGCGCAGCACCCGTCCGCCATCCATGGGGAAGGCGGGCAGCATGTTGAACAGGAAGAGCATCAGGTTGACGACCAGCAGATACAGGATCAGGCTGTCTATCCGGGGGTCGACGGTCAGCGCGCGGAGCAGAACGATGGGCCAATCGAGCGGCGAATAGGGGAGCACCATCAGGGCAACCAGGGCCGCGACGGCAGCCAGCAGCAGGTTGACCAGCGGGCCGACCAACGCGATCAGCAGCTCCTGCCAGGAATGGGAGGGATGGGTCTCTAGTACAGCCAGGCCGCCGAGCGGCAGCAGCGTCACCCGGCGGGAGACGAGGCCGAGCGCTTTCGCCTGCCAGGCGTGCCCCAACTCGTGGAGCAGCACGCAGGCAAACAGCAGGAGGACGATCAGTATCCCATACAGCATTCCCGCCAGGGAGTGATGCCGCGCCCAGCCCTGCCAGCCGCCCCACAGGATGACCAACCCAAAGGTGACGTGCACCTCGACGGCGATATCATTAATCGTGGCGACCCGGATCGCCCCATTCTGCCAAACCAATAAAGCACTTCCACCTGTAATACTAACCTAACCGGACACTACGGGCGCGCTGCCCCATAGAGCAGCACCCCCAAGGCGGCAATGCCGAATCCAACCAGCATGCCGGTCGCCTGGAGCCAGCCAAACAGCGGGTCGCCAGCCGAGACGTGCGAGCCATAACCCAGCGCATCGGCCAGGGTGGCTGCCGCCGCAAAAACCAGCCCGGTCATCCCCAGGCGAATGCCAATATCACCCATGAGGGAGGAGGGGCTTCCGCGGTGAACGGTGGCGAATACAAACACATACGCGCCCAGGACGAGCGAAAACAGCCCGGTCAGGATCGCGGCGATCTGGGTCAGGCCGATCCCCGGCGTGGCGTCGGCGTCCACGGCGAGAGGAAACAGGCCCAGGAACAGGATCACCCCGCCGAGCACGGTAATAAACACCCCTAATTGTGCGAGGCGACTCATCTGACCGTCCCCTTTCACAACATACCAGCTATTCGGGCAGCGCCTCCCGGAGGAGCCGCAGCCAGTTGCCACTTAATATATCAGCGATCTGGCCGTCTTCATATCCCCGCCCGGCGAGCAAACCGGACAATTTTTGCAGGTCGGCCACCGAATCGACCTCGACGGGCACGTGCTCCAGCCCCAACCCGCCGTCAAAGTCGGAGCCGATCCCCACGTGCCGGTGGCTGCCGGTGACCTGGCAAACGTGGTCGATGGCGTCGACGACGAGGGCCAGGCTCACGCCCTCGCGGCGGCTGCCCCTGCGCCAGCCGGGCTTCAGGAACAGATTGTAAGGCACAATCCCGACCACGCCATCACGCTCGGCGAGCAGCGCGATCATCTCGTCCGACAGGCCGCGCGTGGTCGGCAGAAAGCGCCGTGGGTTGCTGTGGCTGGCGATCATGACCCTATCATACATCTCGACGGCCTGGAAATAGGACTCTTCGGCCAGGTGGCTGAGATCAAGGATCATGTTCAGGTCGGCCATGACCTCAAGCAGCTCATAGCCCAGCCTGGTCAGCGGGCCTGGCTCGTGCGTGCCCCCGGCGTAACGAGTGCCCTCCCAGGCAAGCCCCACCGCGCGCAGGCCGCGCTCGTACCAGGCTTCCACCTCCTCCGGCTCAAGGATCGGATCGGCCCCTTCCAGAGACGGCATCAGGCCGATCAGGCGCTCCTCCGAGGGAGATTCTTCCTCCCAGGAATCCAGCACGGCCTGTAGATCGCCCTGTGTGCCGACCAGCTTGAACCGGGGGTGCTCGTCGACCAGCCGGTGATAGATATCTAACTGGGCGTTCGCCAGGCGGTGCGCTTCGGCGGCGCTGGCATAGACCTGGGTCTCCCAGGGGCCAGCCTGAGATCGAATGGGAGCGACGAAGATCGTGGCAAAGATGAGGGCAACCTCGCCCCGCAGCCAATCGTCCAGCCCCAGCAGGCTGTTCCCGGTGCTGGCAGGCACCTCCGAGCGGGCCTCGCGCGCCCGCGTCCACCCGGCGCTGTGTGTGTAGTCCCGCCCAAACGAGGCGATGTTCCAGGCCAGGTCTTCGTGCGCGTCGACGATCAGCATCAGGCTTCTCGCTCACTCCGCCAGCAAGTATTCGACGATCAACTGGGCCGTAGCGGCCAGGCTGTCGAGGTGGGTGCGCTCGTAATGGTGCGAGGCGTCCACGCCGGGGCCGATCAATCCCACGGCCACGTCGCCACCCGCCCGCCAATACGCCTCACCATCGGAGCCATAAAAAGGGTAGACATCGATCTGATAGGGAATCTCGGCCCGCTCGGCCAGGTCGACGAGCTTATGAACCATGTCGATATGGTACGGGCCGCCGGAATCCTTGGCGCAGATGCCAACCGAGAACTCATCCGAGTTCTGGGGGCCGCCAGCGGCAGCCATGTCGACGGTCAGCAGCTCGGTCAGGTCTGGGGGCCAGCCGCCCGCCGCACCGTGGCCGACCTCCTCGTAATGGCTGATGAAGACGGTGGTGTGCTGGGCAGGCTCCAGCCCGGCATCGGCAAGCGCCTTGAGCGCGCCGTAAATGCAGGCCACCCCGGCCTTGTCGTCCAGATGGCGGGAGCGCACGAACCCGGCCTGGCCCAGCTCGACGCGGGGGTCGAACACCACGAAATCACCGACCGCGATCCCCAGATCGGCGGTCTCTCTCGCCGACGTGGTGCGAGCGTCGAGGCGCACCTCGTAGGACTCGGCCTCGCGCTTGAAGGTGCGGGCATCAGCGCCGTAGATGTGGGTGGATGCCTTCGTGGGCAGGATCGTGCCCCGGACGGTTCGGCCTGACCGGGTGTGGACCGTCACCCCTTCTCCCTCAACCGATCCCCACGCCCAGCCGCCCAACTGGGTGAGCTTGAGACGCCCATTCTTTTTGACCTGGGCAACCATCGCGCCCAGGGTGTCAACGTGGGCCGTCAGGCCGCGCGGGCAGTCCCCCTGCTCACCCTGCCAGGTACCGACCAGCGCGCCCTTGTGGGTGCGGTCGAACTCGAAGGGAAGCTCGTCAAACGTCTCTTCGCAGTAGGCAATGGCAAGCTCGTGGAAGCCGGTCGGGCTGGGGGTATTGAGCAGGCCAACCAGAAAGTCGAGCATGATCTGCGTATCAATTGTCGTCGTCGACATGGCAAGTCCGTGCTCTTAAGCGGGAGGCAGTCAAGTGGTTCACGATAAGTATCTAAAAACCAGAAATTTATCATGAACCTGCGGAAGCAATTCTTATTCTAAAAAATATTGAACGAATTACTTCGATCAGAATAATGGTGAAATGCCTAAGCGCAAAACGCCCCAAAAGGGGCGTCTGGGTGACAGATTTTTGTCCCTTCCACGGGGAAGGCGCTGGTATATACGGCGGCGATCAAGCGCTCTTGTCTGCCTCGTCGCCCTCAGCCGTTTTCTCGTCTTCGTTTCCTTCATTCAGCCCCTTGCGGAACTCGCTGATCGCCGAGCCCAACTCTTTCCCGACCTGGGACACACGTCCTACGCCGAACAGCAGTAAGACGATAGCCAGGATAATGATCAGCTCGACCGGGCCAATGCTTTTTAACATTAACGCCATCTCCTACAAAAGAAGCCGTCTACGCCGGGATTATAGCATTAATCCAGGTGAGCAACAATAAAACTCAAGGCGCAAAGCATCGGCAGAGAAGCTGGATCCGCCCATCCTCCAGGGCGCTCGAACCGCGTGAAGAGTCCACCATTCGCGGTGTGGCGACCCCGTCTCTAGGTGGGACAGGTCGGAAGAAAAAGTATGGATATGCGAGCCAAAAGTGCCCTATAGACAATACAAGCGCAGCAGCCCGGTTGAGATAAACCGGGCTGTTAAACCTAGCGAAAAGAAGGCGATCACTGCCTCTCTAACCAAAGGCGGGCTTTGTCCGGATCGCTGAAGATCTGTACAGTCACCCCCATCTTCGAATTGGTTTCGATAAAGTGCTGCATATTCATCTGGCCGATGACTTTCTCAGGCAGCACGATGGCCCAGTACTTCCATCCTGCTGCGACCACCCGGGGGGTCCAGTTTGTCTGCGCCCAGGTCGTGTCTTCGGTGGGCAGGGCGGAGTTGTTCCTATCGTCTGAGAGCCATTTGTGGGCCCCTTCTTGCTTGAATACCTCCAACCCCTTTTCCAAGACGTTGCGGAATTCCTGCCCATAGATGTACTTATGGAACTTGTGGTGTACGATTTTCTTCTCAGAATCGTACCATAGGGTGACATAATCCGTGTCAATAAGGGTAGTTTTAGACATCACTATTCTCCTATTCGGCTACTGAGAGCCACTATAAATGAGCCAAACAAACAAGCCCTGTGAGCATAGGCCTAGCACAAAAGGCCACGCCCCAGCCGTCTATTTCCTGTGTTCAGTCCCTTCCTTTCACCCCCATTCTTAATCAGGACCCATCAAGCGCGCTCCCACACCTGCTCGCCACTGAGTATCCGCGCCAGTTGTCTTGGAAATCGTTCGGAATCCAGCGGCTTGGCGAGGAAGCTGTCAAAACCAGCCTCATAGGCAGCGTTAATCTCGCTGACATGGACGGTGTACGCGCAAACCGGCACCGGATGAAAACGAACGTCTGACTTGAGCATTCTCAGGACATCATAGCCGCTGAAGCCCTCCATTTCGAGGTCCAGGAACACGATGTCCACCTGGTTGACCGTCTGTAAAACCTCCTCTACGAGCAGAGAATCGGGAATGTCAGTATGGGTGAATCCTTCCCTCGCAAGCATACTGGCAAGCACCTGTATGTTCTTGCTATCGTCTTCGATAATGAGTGCATGTGGCTGGCTCAACATCATCTCCTTAGACTGTGATTCGAATGACACACTAAAGGGGTCTTTACAAGATAAACCTTTCGCCACCGTGCCAGATCTTTTCGCCGTCGATTAGGGCGGCAAGCTGGTGGGCGAATAACTCATTGTCGATCGGTTTTCCAATGAACCCCGAAAAGCCCTTCTCCTGCGCCTTGGGTATCGCGAAGCTGGGGTCAATCGCAGACACCGCGACAATTGGCACCTTATCGTACTCCGGCTTAGCACGAATCTGGTCGAAAATATCAAAACCACTTACGCCGTTCGCCAGCATCAAGTCCAAAACGATGAGGTCGATCCGACAAAGGCCCTGTAGCTGAAGCAGCGTCCGGCTCCCCCAGGGCTCGAAATGAAGCTGTGCGCCATGCCTGTTCAGGGCCAACTGAAAGATGATCCGATTTTGCAGGTTATCTTCTACGATGAAGATTTTCTTGTTGTCTAGCAACATATAGGAAGCCTTGCCATTATGATAAACAAACCCGATGAGACTCTCAGGCAATCTCCCAAACCTGCTTGCCGCTCAGAATACTTCCAAGGCTCTTCTCGAAGGTTTCAACATTGAGGGGCTTTCCAAAGCATCCGTCAAAACCTGCATTCCTCATCATCGCAACCTCTTCGCTCATCACACTGGCGGTCAGAGCTACGACCGGAACGCCCTCAAACTGCTCAAGCTTTCGGAGGATCTCTAACATCTCGAATCCGCCAATGGGCCTCATGTGAATGTCGAGGAATATCACATCGGGCTGCGGGAGGAGAGCCTGGACACGCTCCCTGAAGTCGCTGCTCTCTTCAAACATGGTAATGTGAGAGAGATTCATTCTGAACTTTAGAACGATTTCCATCACCTTACGGCTGCTTGGGTCGTCTTCGACATACAAAATCGCTGGTTTTCGATTCATTTAGGCCTCTCAGGGGCGCTGAACAGGGGCACCAGCTCCTCAGATTTCACCGGGACAGAGATAAAAAACGTCGATCCTTGGCCCAGCTCACTTTCCAGCCAGATCCGGCCCCTATGTGATTCGACAAGGTTCTTTGAAATCGGCATCCCCAGCCCCGTGCCCCCTGCCTGCCGCAACCCTGTGCCAGTCTGCTTGAACGCCTCAAATACGAGGCCCTGGTCCTCAGGGGCAATGCCCACACCTGAATCCTGTACCGAGATGACTATGTTGTCGTCTTTCTGGTACGCGCGTAGTTTGATCGAGCCCCGCCGCGTGAATTTGCAGGCATTCGACACAATGTTGAGCAGAACCTGATATATGCGCTGGCGATCTGCGCGCAGGCGGGGAAGGTTGGCCGCGATGTCAGCCGTCAGCTCAACAGGCTTCTCTGCCAACAAGGCCCTGCCGGTTGAACAAACAGAATCCAGCACCTCTCGCAAATCGATATTGTCCTCAATAAAGAGATTGAGGGACCCCGATTCAATTTTCGACATATCCAGCACGTCGTTGATGAGCGACAGCAGGTGCTTGCCGCTGGTAATCACTTCGTTAAGGGTTTCCTCCTGGGCTTTGTTGAGCGAACCCAGATCGCCATTTGCGACGAACTTTGTGAGGTTAATGATCGCATTCAGCGGGGTGCGCAGCTCGTGAGACATACTTGCCAGGAATGCAGATTTCACCGAGTTCGCACGCTCGGCTTCTTTTCGCGCCTTATCTGCCTTTTCGTTCGCGCGGAGGAACTCGTCCACAGTAGCCTGCAGCTCGATGTTGAGGTCTTTCAACTGCTGCTCGAGCCTGGCATTAGCCTCTTTAAGCTCAGCCTCCCGTTGTTCGGGCGTGGCATCAGCCTGCTTGTTCGGGCGTGGCACCAGCCTGTTTAAGCTCAGCCTCTAATGCAGAGGGTGCTGATTTGGGGGCTTCGTGTGGAATGGGCTTGTTCCCATTGTCCGTTGGCTCACTATTCATTTGTCACTCCTCTCCTCTGTCTGATATCAATTTATCAGCACAGGTAGCATCAATCCCCAGGTTCATTTCCCGGCTAGTAGTATAAGACCCTTCAACTTATATAACGGAGAAACGATGAATTAATTAGTAACAAATACATAACGCTTACTTGCCATGTAAAAGCAGTTTCCAATCCTGATTCAATCGTAGAATCGAACATCTCTGGCGGCAACGCCCTTTTGGGCATAGGCTGATAGGAAGAATGTCTACAGCCATATGGCCTAGGTAATGAAGGGAACGCCGCTTTTTTGCCTCGACTTAACCGGGAATCAAAAACGGCCCCTTCCGGAGCCGCTACGTGGTGCCGATGGATGGATTTGAACCATCAACCTACGGCTTATGAGTCCGTTGCTCTGCCATTGAGCTACATCGGCGTATGGGGAAATTATAGCAGCAGACCGGGTAGGTGACAAGCATTTTTGCTGTGTGGCAGCGAACATGCTACACTTGATCCGATAATCAGGCTATAGCTTCAGCTAACAGCCTTTCCGCTTTGTGGCGTCCACCTTCGGACGGCGCACAAGGCAATCCCAGGGAAAGGAAGAACTATTCACCATGCGTCTCTATGAATTAGGGTTGATCCTGCGTGTCGACAAGACAGAGGATGAGCTGGCCGAGCTGATCGAAACCATCAAAGGATGGATCACCGGCCAGGAAGGTAAGATCGTCAAAGAGGACGTAAGGGGTCGGCGGCGTCTGGCTTATCCCATCGCCAAGCAGCGCGACGGCTATTACATCTTCTACGAGATCGAGATGCCCACCTCTGCTCCAGTCGAGATCGAGCGCAACCTGAACATCTCTGAAGATGTGCTGCGATTCCTGTTCATCCGCAGTGATGAGGAGGAGTAACCGGCAGTTTATGCACCTGATCTCGACGGCCATTTAAGAAGATTACCGGTTGTAATAAAGAGGAAGATATGAGCAGGGGGCTTAACAAGGTCATGATCATCGGCCACCTGGGGCGTGACCCAGAAATGCGTTACACGCCCAGTGGCCGCCCGGTTACTTCATTCAGTGTGGTGACCACCCGGACGTGGACGTCTGCCGAGGGGGAGCGCCACGAGGAATCAGAATGGTTTAACGTCGTCTCCTGGGGCAACCTGGCTGAGATATGCAACCAGTATCTGAGTAAGGGCCAGCAAGTTTACGTGGAAGGCCGCCTCCAGACGCGCGGGTGGGAGGACAACGACGGCAAGAAGCACTACCGCACCGAGCTTGTCGCCGGCGAGATGATCATGCTGGGGGAGCGGCAAAGTAACTTCAACGCTTCTGCAAACGAGGCGTCTGGCAGTGACAATAACAACGACTCATTCGCTTTTTAGCGAGCGGGTCATTTTTTAAGGAGAGCATAAATTGAGCGAGCGAAGAAACCTACTCGACGACGATACTGACGACGAAGAAGAACAAGAAGAGCGGAGCCCACGGCGGCGTCAGCAGCGTGATGACGACAGATCCGAAGAGCGAGGCTCCTACAGGGGCCGGGGAGGCGGACGAGGCGGCCCAAGAGGACGACGTGCGAGGCGCTACTACACCGATCAGATCGGCAAACGGACCAAGTTTGACTACAAGGACGTCGATCTGCTGCGCTCGTTCATCACCGAGCGAGGCAAGATACGCCCGCGCCGCCAGACAGGCGTGTCGGCCAAGCAGCAGCGGGCGATTGCCAGGGCGATCAAGCGCGCCCGGCACATGGCGCTGCTGCCATTGTGGCTCCCGCTAGGCAGCCATTGTAGGCTCAGAGGGTCTAGATCGGCGGGTCTAGGCCTTTTCTTTTGCCTTGTTTTAAACCCAGCACTTCTGACCATGATTCTTGACCCCGGCAAGGAGTTTCACCTATGGCTAAGCGTCCGACCAGCAAGGCGTCCGGCCTGAAGCGCAGAAGACCCTCGCGCGCTGAGCGTGAAGCGCGCATGCAGCGCGGCATCATCATAGGGACGATCGTGGTAGCAGTCGTCGTGGTGGGCCTGATCGGCTTCGCCCTGTTGAACGACCTGGTCCTGATCCCTAACAAGGCCATTGCAACCGTGAACGGCGATAAGATCACCACCAAGGACTTCCAGGATCGGGTTCTGATCGACTTTTATTTCCAGACCGGCGGCGTGGTGCAGCAGGGGCTTGACCCGTCGCTGCTGGCCCAATATTCCCTGGACCTTTTGATCCAGGGTTTGATCGTCCAGCAGCAGGCAGCGGAGCGTGGGATCGAAGTATCTGATGCCGACGTCCAGCAAGAGAACGAGCTGCTCTTTGGGTACGACAGCGGCGAGCCGGAGCCGACACCTACTATCACCCCCACCAGAACGCCGACGATCGAGCCGACGGCCACCTCCACCTACGTGTTCACCCCAACCCCCAGCCCAACCCCCACACTTGAGCCTGGAGTCACGCCGACCGCGACGCCAACTATCACACCCACGCCGACGGCCACCCTGCTGCCGCAGCCAACTCTGGCTCCGGTCAGCGAGGAGGAATACACCCAGCAGTACGACCAGTTCTTGCAGGCCATTGCCGATTTTACGGGCATTCCGGTCGAGCGGGTCCAGGCGATGTGGTTTGAGCAGCAGCGCATCGATGCCGGTGAGCAGTTTGAGGTTCTGGCGGCTGAGCTGTCGCTTGACACCAGCAACGCCTACAAGGGCGGCGACCTGGGCTGGTTTGAAAAGGGAGGCATGGTTGCCGAATTCGAGGAGGCCGTCTTCAACATGGAAGTCGGCACGATCAGCGACCCGATAGAGACCCAGTTTGGCTGGCACCTGATCAAGCTCTACGACCGGCGGGTGGTTAAGACGACCCCGCAAGAGCAGGAGACCCAGCGCCAGAGCGAGTTTCAGGACTTGATCGATGGATGGCGTGCGGAAGGGGACGTCGTGATCGACCCGAACTGGGCGAATGTCGTCCCAGCCGCGCCGCAGCAAAGTAACTAGGCCATGCAGGTATTGATCTACGGCGCGGGAGCGGTTGGCTGTTACCTGGGTGCGCACCTGGCGCGTGCCGGGCACGGCGTCACCCTGCTGGGGCGCGAGCCGCTTAAACGAGCCGTAGAAGAGCAGGGGCTGACAATCAAGGGCGCGGAATCCTCGCTTCATGTGACGGATATCCGCGCCGTCAGCACCCTGGAAGACGCGCTGAGAGACGGGCCGCCGTACGACTGGATCGCGTTCACGGTGAAGGCATACGACACTATCCCCGCGATCTACGACCTGCAAGCCCACCTTCCTGAACCGCCGCCGCTTGCCTGTTTTCAGAACGGCGTGGGGAACGAAGAATCGCTGAGAGCCGCCTTTGGCCCCGACCGGGTCGCGGCGGCGGTGACGACTTCCCACGTCTCAGTCGCTGCGCCGGGGGTGATCTCCGAGAACAAGGCACGCGGGTTCACCGTTGCGACCGACTCCCCGGCGGCAGAGCCAGCCCTCAAAGCCCTGGCCGATACCAGTTTGAGAGTCGAGACGGCGGCGCGCAGCCCGGACGTGAAGTGGTCAAAACTGCTGTTGAACATGGCTGGCAACGCGACCGCCGCCATTCTGGACATGCTCCCGCAGGACATATTCGCCGACCCCAGGCTGTTCGCCGTCGAGCGGGAGGCGCAGCGCGAGGCGCTGGCCGTGATGCGCCTGCAGGGCATCGAGGTGATCGACCTGCCGGGGATGCCAGCGCGGCTGCTCATTTATGTGATGCAGCACGTTCCCTCACTCCTGAGCCGCCCCGTGCTGCGCCGCCGCCTGATGAGCGGTCGGGACAACCGCCTGCCGTCGCTGTTGAGCGGGCTGCGCGCCGGGCAGACACGCAGCGAAGCCCCCTGGCTGAACGGGGCGGTCGTCGAGGCGGCTGACCGCTTGACGCGACTGGTCCCGGTCAACCACGCGCTCGCCCTGACGGTGGCCGACATCTGCGCCGGGCGGGCGGCCTGGGAGACCTACCGGGGAAAGCCGGAGATGCTGCTGGCCGCCGTCAGAGCGGCGGCAGAGCGCCTATAAACGGCACCCGGCAGTTTTACTGGCGACCGGCAGCACAGAAAAAGCGGTATGGTGAATAAGGGCGAGGTTTGATCCGGCCAGCGATTTTCAAGAAGATGCCACGTCGAGCGATTGTGAAGACAGTCGCTCTTTTTTCTGGGCGCGCCAGCGGGCAATCAGCCAGATCAGGGCTAAAACGATCCCTTCCCCGGCCCATAACAGGGGGAGATTCCCCGCGTTGGGGAAAACCGTCCGCGCCAGCAGAGAAATATTGTCCAGAGGGGTCGCCAGCGGGCGGAGCTGGCTGAGGTCAAGATCGTAATTCCAGGAAAAAGCGATGTGCATCAACTGGTTGCGCACCGAAACAAAAAACAGCCCGAACACCAGGAATGAGACCATCACCCGCCGGAGGTCGCCCTTGAGGGGCAGGAACACGCGGTCGACCCAGAAGGCGAGCGGGACGAACCACAGGCTGAGGAAGGTCGTCAGGTAGCGCCCGTCGTTGGTCAGCGAATTATAGGTCGTGCTCTTGGAGAAAAGCAGCAGGTAAGCCAGGAACGTGCCGACGAACAGGATAAAATGGCGGCGCGAGCGGCGGAAAAAGATCGGTAGGCCGGGCAGACCAAGCAGCGTGACGGGGGCCAGCAGAAAAAGCCCCTGGTTATTCCCATCGTAGAAGAGCATGCCGCGCAGCCCAACCAGCAGCGGGGTGGCAAAATCCGCCGCCAGCCCCTCGTTCTGCGGCCAGATCGTGGTATCGACGTGGAAGGTGGACACCTGGAAGGGGCCGCCAAAGTTGAGCGTGTTGTAGATCAGCAGGAAGCTGAGCGGGATCGCCCCACCGATAAAAAGGGCGGCGACGGCACGAATCGCCGCCGGGCGCGCGCCTGGCTCGGCGAATTGATCCTTGAACGTGGGGCCGAGGGTGATCGCCAGATACAGGCCAACGATCAACACCAAGGGGACATTTGTATACTCGGTCAGCGGGGTGAACCCCAGCGCCAGCCCCAGAAAAAACGTCAAAAACCAGGGTAGGCGGCTCCGCCCTTCCGCCTCCAACAGCAGGAAAAAGACCAGCCAGACGACCATCCCGGCCATCGCGTGGGAGTAGAGCACGCTCCCGTATTTCCAGGTGGTCGTGCCAAAGGCGAGCGCCAGGCTGGCGAAGAGCGCCCCCGCCTGTGAGATCATGAAATGGCGGCGCAGGCTGAGATACACCAGGGCGATCATTGTGCTGGCAGCGAGGGATGCGGGTAAAATGGCGTAGATCAGCCGTGGATTGGCGGCGTCGTGCTTGGACGGCAGATCGACGAGCGGATGGGGCGCGATGCCGCCCAGCGCGTAAAATGGGGCGGCCACCAGCGCCGTCCCTGGCGGGCGGTCGCTGAAGTGCAGGTCGCCGCGCAGCGCGTAATCCTGGTGCTCGGTGAAATCCAGGTAAGGCGAGATCTCAAAACCCCGCCGCTCGACCAGCGCCCGCACCAGCGCGTAGTGGCTGCCGTCGTTGCTGGAAGTCACACCGCTGATCGTGGCAAAATAGACCGACGAGACTCATGGCTATGAAAACGCTCACTGGCTCGGCTGCCGGACATTCTACCACAACCCGATCGGACAGGCCGCCAGCTGCCCATAAGGAATGTTTATGCCGGACGAAGTAACCCCCCGCACCATGCCAATTCCCGATTCCCCCCTCCAGGCGGTCGCCGCCTGGCTGCGAAAAATCGAGGGGCCCCTGGCCCTGCTGGTGGTGATCGTCATCGTCGGGGTGGCCGCCCCCTGCTGGAACGTGCCGCTCAGCCGCGACCAGGGCGTCTACGCCACCTGCGCCGACGTGCTGCTCTCCGGCGGCGTGCCCTACAGGGACTGCTGGGATACCAAAGGCCCGATGCTGCACTACACCTACGCGCTGGCAAAGCTGATCTTCGGGGTCAACAGCAGCGGCCCTTACATCCTGAACGCGCTGGCGATTGCGGCGACGGCGCTCATCCTGGCCGCGCTCGCCTATCGCTGGATCGGGCGGCTCCGGCTGGCCTATGCGGTCGGGCTGCTCTACGGGCTGCTGGCGATCATCGTGCGCTTCGACATGAACGCCCAGCCGGAGAGCTTCGCCAATTTCTTCACCATGCTGGGCCTGCTGGGGATCACGGTCGGCACGCAGAAGGGCCGCCGCTGGCTGTTTCCGGCCAGTGGGGTGGTGCTGGCCCTGGCCGTCCTGTATAAATACGCGCTGCTGCTGCCCTTTGGGGTGGCGGCGCTGGCCCTGGTGTTTGGCGTCCCGCTGAGCGCGCCCCAAAAACCGCTCCGCAAACGGCTGGAAAACTTCGGGCTGACGCTGGCCGGGTCGCTGGGGGTGGTGCTGGTCTTCGGCCTGTACCTGCTGCTCGCCGGGGCTTTGGACGACGCGCTGCTCCACGTCCGCTTCATCCTGTTCTACTTCCCACGCGCCCAGCTCAACCCGGACGAATACGCGATCCGCTCGCTTCCCTTGCAGCAAACGCTGCTCTATTTTGGGCGGCTCCCGGTGGTGTTTGGGCTGGCGTTCGTGGGATGTGCGGCTGCCGTGTGGCGACGGCGCTGGTATGGCCTGCCCCTGATCCTGTACGTGCTGGCCGGGGTCGCCGTCGTGTGGGGGCAGCAGCGCTTCACGCCCTATCACTGGACGGCCAGCCTGCCCGCCCTTTCCTTAGCGATCGGGGCGCTCGCCTACGAGATTCTGAACTTCCCCCCGCTCTCCGCTCCGGCCCAAAATGCGATCCTGGGCGTGATGGCGGCGGGGCTGGCCGTCAACGTCGGGACGTTCTTCTACGTCGACCAATGGCTGATCCTGGGCGATTACCTGACCGGGCGCGAGGACGCCGAGACGTTTTTCGAGACGCAGGGCGTATGGGATCAGATGGTGGCGGCGGATTACATTCGAGAGCGCACCGATCCGGATGACCCGATCTGGGTGTGGGGGCACCACACGGCGATCTACTACCTGGCCCAGCGCCACAGCCCGACGCGCTTCATCTATAACGAGCCGCTGCTGATGCACATCCGGGGCGGCCACCCCTGGAAAGAAGCCTGGCGGGCGGAAGCCCTGGAGGACATCTACCGCGACCCACCGGTCTACATCTTGCTCACCACCTTCGACCGCACTTTCTTCGATTTCCAGAACCCGAACGACTCGTGGCGCGACATCCCGGAATACAGCGGCTTCACCGCGCGCTACTATCTCAAAGAATACGAGTTCGGGCGCT
>JARRJX010000012.1:0-11474 GCA_037388645.1 Chloroflexota bacterium | reverse complement strand
TTGATTGCCTCATCAAATTGTAAACGTTCAACAGAAACTTATCGCGAACCACTTGAAAGGATAACAATGGGCAAAATTGACGGCGTCCTCATCAAGAAGCTGGTCACCTACCCCGACGACCGGGGCTATCTGCGCGAGGTGCTGCGCGAGGACGACAACCTGATGGCACAGTTCGGCCAGACGGTCGTCACCAAAACCTATCCGGGTGTGATCAAAGCCTTCCACTGGCACCAGCGCCAGGACGACCTGTGGTATGTGGCCGCCGGGATGGCGCGGGTGGTGCTCTTCGACCGCCGCCCGGACTCCCCAACCGTCGGGGAGACGCAGGTGGTCTACGCCGGGGAGGACAACCCGGTGCTGATCCTGATCCCCGCCGGGATCGCCCACGGTTATCAGGTGCTCGGCGATCGGCCCGTGCTGCTGTTTTATACGGTGACTCAGTGCTACGACCCGGCAGACCCCGACGAGGAGCGCATCCCCTACGACGACCCGGAGATCGGCTTCGACTGGTCGATCAATTTCCGCTAGCCGGGTCGCCGCAGCCAGGGCCGGGAGAGCGCCTGGCGCAGTTGCGCCGGGCCTTCCCAGCCCGTACAATAAACGTCAGCCTCACGATTGGCTCGGCTCATAGAGAGAAGGATCCGCAGGCGCGGCACCATGTCAGACCTGGCCCCCGATGAAGAACGCATTCAAGCACTGGCTGACATCCTCAGCCTGGTTGCGATTCTGGGGAAGATGGAGAAGGCCGCCGTGCAGCGGGTGCTGCTCTCGCTGGGCACCACCCTCGCCGAAGCGCCCGACTCAGAACAGGCCGTCGACCGCAATCTGGCGCGCGACCTGCTCGCCCAGGTTGCCGACGAGCGTGGGGAGACCGCCGCCCTGCACATCGCCAGCGACATGGCTTTTGCGGCCAGGGCCTGGCGTCCGGTGCTGGAGAAGATCCAGCCGCTCGATCCGTACCGCATCCTGCCCTACGCCGAGATCATCTTCTCGCTGGTCAACCACACCGGCGTCACGCTGCAAGACCGGGGGGTGTTCGAGCACTTCGGCGGGTCGGATTTCGTGCTGCCGATGCCCCAGTTGACCACCGCGCTGAGCGCCTACCCCCTGCCCTTGCCCGGCCTGTCCTGGGAGCTGGTTGGGTTCAACGACCCGCCCGACCAGGCCCTGATCGCCAGCGACGCCGAGAACATCTTCCTGTTCAAGTCGGCCACCTCCGGCATCAACCTGCGCTTCTCGGAGCTTGAGCGCGGCACGAACGAAGACGCCCGCGTCGAGCACGATGTCCTGGTCGACCGCCCGCTGTTCGCCGCCTTCGTGGCCGGGCTGCTGGGCGACATGCTCTATTGGGCCGCGCGCCTGCGCACCCACGTCCTGCCCGGCCATGACCTGTGGCACCGCATCCAGAATTTGCTGCTCCCCCCCACCGAAGAATAACCACCATGGCCGCAGGTTTATGAACCTATACTGAGTTCTGTTGACATTTGGGAGGATGATAGCTCCCATGAAAGTCAAACTATCAGATAGAAAAGTCATTCAAAGCGTAAATCAAAATTCGAGTTAAAAGTATCGCTATATCGCCAAACAGCGAGACGCCTTTAGTGTTGTAGAAGTCCCACGAAATTGTACTGCGAGCCGTCAGTGTTAAGGTGAAAGCCTTCACAGCGAATCCCTGATGTTCCTTCAATATCGTAATGCTCGCTGATACCCGACACATCCGTAAATCCGATTACATCGTCTACAAACGCTGCATCGAACCAGTGATAGGGGAAATAGATGAATACTTGATAGCAAACCTCGGCTTGACCATCCTCCGTATTGGCGATCACACTTTCGCCAATCGCATACCAGATTGGGTCCATTGCCATCCAGACATCAAGCTCATCACGATGCGGGTAATTGGCATCCATATAGAGCAGGTGAAATGTTGAAGAAAACGGGGTCGTATCGATGTGAATATTGGGCATGATACTTGGACTACCTCCCAGGCCAGTCATAATCCATGGTGATGTAACAGTGCTGAATTGGCGACACGGCTCCGACGATGATTCGGCCAGTTGTCGCTCAACCAGCGAGCTAACTGAGCTATTCAGGGTTTGTCTCACGAGGTCGTTTAGAACGGGCAAATCTCGGAGCAAACCTTCGACATTAAAGTCCGTGACGGTTTCACCGGAATTATCCAGGAAATGCTCCAGATTATCCGCCGCGAGATCGTTGCCCGCCTGCCGTGAGCGTCGTGCCGCCAGACGCAGTGATTCTCGCAAGCTGTATTTCAAAGCTTGTGAAACTGGTGGAAAGACATAATCGGCAATCCGCGAAATCCTGGCTTGTGTCGGAAGCGTGTCCTCATCCAGGAAACCAGGGTTGTATTCCGGGTAGAGTCTTGGATAGGCGGGTATCTGGTGCTCGAAATCTTCACAACCCGCCACGATTGTCTGACGCTGGGCGTGGTAATCATTTACAGGTGCTGGACCGGGCGGTGAATTGATTTCGATCAAACCGAGTAGGGAGAGCAAGATGTTCAGTACCGGGAATATGATCCAGACGCTGCATACCAGAGATAGAGCAATTACCAGGAGTCTCAAATATCTTTTGGCCATTAGGGGGCTTACCTTTCATTCAAAGCAGTCAGGATCATCTTTACTTTCATGGCCTTACTCCTTTCATTGCCAGCATAACTGAGTCCACCAGCATGTCGCGACGACCTGAAACCTGAACTAAAAGCACTCAGGTGCTTGCACACTCAATCGAAGCCAGGAAGGGTGGGCCGACCGGAGGTCGGGTCGGGATGAGGGCCAAAAAGGAGCCGCCTCTTCCCAGTGGTTGGATGAAATACCTGATCTCCATGAGCCTCCGGCGGTGACGGCATCGCCGGGCGATCCACCAGCCCCCGCCCTCCCAGCCTTGAGTAATCAAATCAAAGCCTCCAATGTTTGGGTCGTGCCGCCTCCTGTTGGTATACTGATCCACAGATTACCCACAGACAGGGAAAGCAATGACCATCTCCTCAACGCCTGCCACGCTGCCGACTCTGCGCAACAGCGCGCGCGAGCTGCTCAACGAATTCGACGCGGCGGATGGGCTGGCCGCCTACTACGCCCTTCACCACCCACCCCGGCGCACCACCCTGATCCTGCACCGTGATTCGAACGCCGATGTCGACGGGTTCCTGGTGCGCTGCCAGACCGGCATCGACCTGTTCCGCCCGCTTGTCACCCTGCGTTCGCGCGGCCCGAACGCGATCCCGGAGCTGATCGAGGAAGGGATGCTGCCCCAGCGCCCCTACCTGATCGTGGTGCCCGCCAGCCAGGTGGAGCGCCTTGAGCCGTTTCTTGAGATCACCCAGGAGACCACCAACCGCATCCTCCGGCTCGACCCGGATCGATTCAGGCTGGCGATGAACGTGCTGGTAGTGCGCAGCCAGGACGCCGACGGTAATCCGAAGGTCGAGATGCGCTCCGGCGATCGGGTGGTCGCCAGCGCGGGGGTCAACTGGCGCTCGCCCATCTTCGCCGAGGTATACGTCCGCGTCGACCCGCAGTACCGGGGGCGCGGCAGGGGCCGGGCGGTGGTCAACGCGCTGGCCGGTGACCTGCTCAAGGAGGGCGTGACGCCTCTCTACAACGTCGTCGAGGGCAACGAGGCGTCGTTGGAGCTGGCCCTTCAGGTCGGCTTTGTGGACACCAGCGCGCGGGAGGTGATGGCCCATGCTGCCCGGCTGTGATCCGGTCCCGGCCCTGAGCGATCTCTTCCACCCAGGAGGGGCCGATGGCTGAAGCGACCCTGCACTTCCCCCCTGATTTCCTGTGGGGGACGGCCACCTCCGCCCATCAGGTGGAAGGCGATAACCAGAACAACGACTGGTGGGTCTGGGAGGGGAAAGGTGAGGGGCGGGTCTTCTCCGACCAGCGATCGGGCGATGCCTGCGGCTGGTGGGCGGGGCGCGCCGAGGAGGACGTCGAGCGCATGGCCGCCCTCCAGACCAACGCCCACCGCCTCTCGGTCGAGTGGAGCCGGATCGAGCCGAAGCCCGGCGAGTGGGATCACCATGCGTTGGATCGCTATCGCACGATCCTCAAGGTGATGCGCCAGGCGGGCATCAAGCCGATGGTCACCCTGCACCACTTCACCAACCCGATCTGGGTGGCCGAGCGCGGCGGCTGGCAGCACCCCGACTCGGTGAGCTGGTTCCAGAATTACGCCCGCAAGGTGGCCGCCGACCTGCTCGACCTGTGCGACACCTGGTGCACGATCAACGAGCCGAACGTCTACGCCGCGCAGGGGTATTTCAACGGGCGCTGGCCGCCCGGCGTGCAGGACGACGTGAACGGCTACTTCCAGGTGGTCTGCCACCTGCTCCAGGCCCACGCGGCGGCCTACGAGGCGATCCACGACCTCCAGCCCGACGCCAGGGTGGGGCTGGCGAAGCACATGATCGCCTGGCATCCCCGGCACCCATCCAACCCACTCGACCGGACGCTCGCCAACCTGCTCGACCGGGCGTTCAACCGCCTGACGCTGGACGCGCTCCAGACCGGTGCCTGGCGGCCTCTGCGGGGCCGGAAAGCCGAGCTGCCCCGGCTCAAGAATACGCTGGACTGGATCGGCCTGAATTATTACGCGCGCCAGGACGTCGGCTTCAGCCTGCGCGCGCTGAGTGCTTTTGGGGCGGCCTATGGGTCGCGCCCCGGTCAGCCCTCCGGCCCGGATGGTTGGGGTGAGCTGTACGCCGAAGGCATCTTTGAGATGCTCAGGCGGCTGCATAAGCAGTTCAGGCTGCCGATCGCGATCACCGAGACGGGCGTGCCCGACCAGGACGATTCGGCCCGCCCCGGTTGGATTTTGGAGACGCTGCGCTGGACGTGGAAAGCCGTCACCGCCAGTTGGCCGGTGATGGGGTATTATTTCTGGAGCCTGGTCGACAATTTTGAGTGGGCGGAGGGATACGACCCCCGCTACCGGTTTGGCCTGTACGGAGTCGATTTCCGGAGCCAGGTGCGCGTCCCCCGCCGGAGCAGCGAGCTGTACGCCCGGATCGCCGGGAGCAGGACGATCAGCAGCGAGATGGTGGCCGAATACGCCCCGGCGCTGCTGGAGAAGCTGTTCCCCGGCGAGGGGCCATAAACCGCTGGGTAAAGATTGAGAGGATTCTGTCCCAATATCAGGGCTGAAGTTAGACACCATGAGCCACAATCTGAAAGCAGTACGACGTTCACAACCACGCAAAACCGTCCAGGTGACGATGGGCAACGAGGACATCTGGGCAGCCCCGGTCGGCACCCCGCTGGAATACTTTTTCGAGCGCGCCCACCCGGAGCTGATCCCGACCAGACGCCCCCCTGGCACGGACGGCAGCCGCACGATCGTGGCCGTGCTTGTCGAAGGCAGGCTGCGCGAGCTGACCACGCCGATCACTCAGGACGTGGCCGTCCAGCCGGTGATGGTGCACGACAGCGACGGCCTGCGCATCTACCGGCGCTCGCTCTCCTTCCTGCTCGCCGTGGCCGTCGAGGAGCTTTTCCCAGGGCGCATGGTCACCATTGACCACGCCCTGCCCTTTGGCGGCTACTACTGCACGGTTGTGGAAGGGCACAACTTCACCAGCGAGGAGCTGTCCCGGATCAAGGAGCGCATGTGGGAGATCGTCGAGGCCGACGCGCCGATCACCCGCAACATCGTCCCCCTCGCCGAGGCGATCGACCTGTTCACCCGCCGGGGTGAGGACGACAAGCTCCGCCTGATGAAGAGCCGCGAGAAAGACTACCTCATCCTGTATGAGCTTCGTGGTGTGCGCGATTATTTTTACGGTTACATGGTGCCCAGCACAGGCTATCTGCGCGTCTTCGACCTGACCTGCGACAAAGAGGGGTTCATGTTGCGTTTCCCGCGCCGCCAGGACCCCACCCACCTCCAGCCTGAGACCTCCCTGCCCAAGCTGCGCGCGGTCTTCCTGGAGACGGCCCGCTGGCTGGATTTGCTGGGCATCGAGGACATCGGCGCGCTCAACGAGGCGATCCGCGAAGGCCGCTCGCGAGAGGTGCTGCTCGCCGCCGAGGCGCTGCACGAGGGGCGCATCGCCGACACCGCCGACGCGATCGTCGCCCGTCAGCCCAACGTGCGGCTGGTACTGCTCGCCGGGCCGTCCTCCTCCGGCAAGACCTCGACCAGCAAGCGGCTGGCGGTGCAGTTGATCGCCCATGGCCTGAAGCCCTTCACCCTCGCCATGGACGACTACTTTGTCGAGCGCGACCAAACCCCCCGCGACGAGAACGGCGAGTTTGACTTCGAGCACCTGGAGACGGTTGACCTGGCGCTGTTCAACACCCACCTGCTGGCCCTAATGGACGGCAAAGAGGTGCGCCTGCCGCGCTTCAACTTCCAGACCGGCCTGCGCGAGTGGGGCCACACCGTCCGGCTCTCGCCCGAACACATCCTGATCGTCGAGGGCATTCACGGCCTGAACCCCGAATTGGTGCGCGAGGTGCCCGCCGAGCGTGTGTTCCGCCTGTACGTCTCCTGCCTGACCCAGCTCAACATCGACCGCCACAACCGCGTCCCCACCACCGACGTCCGGCTGCTGCGCCGCATCGTGCGCGACGCCAAGTTCCGCGGTTACACCGCCCTGGATACGCTCATCCGCTGGCCCAGCGTGCGCAGCGGAGAGCGCCGTTGGATATTCCCCTTCCAGGAGAACGCCGACATCATGTTCAACTCCGCCCTGGTGTACGAGCTGGCCGTGCTGCGCCCGCTGGCGGAGCCGCTCGTCTTGCAGATCAAGCCGGAGTCGCCCTACCACGTCGAGGCCAAGCGGCTGCTCTCCTTCCTCTCCTGGGTGGAGCCTCTCCACCAGACCGACATGATCCCGGATAACTCTCTGCTGCGTGAGTTTGTCGGCGGCAGCATCCTGCGCGATTACGTGCCGGGCAAGCCCGACCTCGACGGCGGCTGAGATCGCGGGTCGGCCCCGCGCTGGAAAGAAAATCCCCCCATAGTTGGGGGGATCAATTCGTCATGTCGGTTGGATTCCGGGCTTCGCGCCGCGCGCGCCCGGACGGATGCTTAATGGCCCGGCAGCCGCTGCACGTGGAAGGTCACCGGCTCGCTTGGCGCGGCAAGCGGCACGTAATCCTCCAGCGGCAGGCCGGTCGGCGGGTGCTCGCCGTACTCGGCTAGCAGCGCCTCCGTCGCCCCCATCGGCGTGACCACGATCTGGTGGTCGTAGCCGTCGACCAGCAGCCCCGCGTCGATCAACATGCGCGGGTCGCGGCGTTGGTAATCGATGTACGTATCCGGGTCGTACCGGAACTCGATGAACTCCCATTGGGAGGCTTCCGGCGGGTCGAATTCCCACTCAGGGGCATCCTTCGGCAGGAATATCTGCACCCGGTACCACAGCACGTCCGGATAGCTGGTCCACATCGCCTCGAAGTAGTCCCACCCCTGCACCGAATCCCCCTCATGCGGCAGCAGGATCACCTCTGGCGTGGTCGCCAGGTGGGGGAAATCTTCCTGGGCGCTGGCTGCGCTGGGCAGGTAAGCGGCCAGCCCAATGATCGCACACAGCGCTACCTCAACAATCGCTACACGTCGCCTAGTTCCTCCTGTCGAAGATCGTAGGCACCAATAATTAGTACGCACCTATTCTAACATAGTTTCGCCGGACACCGCTGCAATCCCGGCGCGGGATGTTATACTCCGGGCATGACCAGCCAGCGAACTCCCGATTCAGACGAGGCCCGCCGAACCGGCCACGAGCCGCAGTTGGGCGGGGCAGATGGCCCCCGCATATCCGGGATGGAGCCGCTCTTAGGGGGCATCCGGCGGGCGGGTGCCGATCCGGATCGGGTCGAGGCGCTGCTGAACGCGCCCGGCGCGGCGCACCAGGAGCCGATCCTCGACTGGGTCGCGCGCTTTGGGCAGGCCGCCCTCTATGCCGGGCTGCTGGCCGAGATCATCCCCGACCGGGCGCGTCACAAGGCGGGCAGTTGGCGCGGCACGCTCACCCCCAGCCAGCGCTGCCGGGCGATTGACGCCCTGGGCGTCATCGGCGGTTACGAGTCGATCCAGCCGCTGCTCAACGTCCTCGGCGACCCAACCTACGAGGTGCGCATTGCCGCCGAGGCGGCGCTGGGCGCGGTCGTCGCCCGCCTCCCCCTCGACGACCGCCGCACGGAGGCCGCCTTTGGCCTGATGGTCGAGAGCCTCAACGTCCTGCCCGGCCACGGGCGCAAAGTGGCGGCCCGCATCCTATCCCAGGCCCCGCCTGACCTGGTCTTAGGGCCGCTGCTGGGCGCGGGCCTGACCGCCGCCGAGTGGTGGGCGCGGCGCGAGGCCGCCTGGACGCTCGGCAAGCTGGGTGACCGGCGGGCGACGAAGCGGCTTGTGAATGCACTCGACGACCCCTCGGCGGCGGTGCGGGGGACGTCGGCCTGGGCGCTCGGCCAGCTCGACGCGCCCGTCGCCATCCCGGCGTTGATACGTGCCTCCAACGAGTCCGACGAAGTAGTGCGGGCGGCGGCGGTCGAGGCGCTGGGGGCGCAGGTCAGGCGGCTCACCCCCGATCACCGGGCGTTCGCAACGGGGCTGGCCCGGCTGGTCGAGGCGCTTAACGACCAGGACTGGGCGGTGCGCCACGCTGCTTACGATTCCCTCTCGGCGATCACCGAGCCGGAAGCGCGCCTCGCCCTGCGCAGCGCCCTCAAGCGCAAGGCAGAGTGAGGGAGGACAGCATTTCAACTAATCAGCAACGCATAAAGGGAATTACCTCCGCCGCAGGCGGAGCCAGAGCTTCGCTCTGGTAGTGCCTGCCAAGGCACTTTTTACTACTTAGCCGGGGAATTGATTCCCCGGCGACGCGCTCCCCTACCCCCGCGGCCAACCCAACAGCAGCGCCGCCAATAGCGCCGCGCTCGGCCCCAGCGAGCGGAGGATCACCTGCTCGTCGCTGGTGTGCGCCCCATCGCCGATCGGCCCCAGCCCGTCCAGCGTGGGCACGCCCAGCGCAGCGGTGAAGTTCCCGTCCGAGCCGCCCCCCGACCCCGACTCGCGCAGCGTGATCCCGTGCGCCGCCGCGATCTGTTTGGCCTGCTCGAACGTCCGCCGCATCAGGTCGTTCCGCTCCATCGGCGGGCGGTCGAACTCCCCGAACACCTCCAACTGCGCGCCGGGCAGCACCGGCTTGAGCGCCAGTATCTGCTCGGTCAGGCGTTCCATCTCGTCGGGCGTCATCGCCCGCACGTCGACCGCTAATTCGCAGAACTCCGGCACCACGTTGCGCGCCGTCCCCCCCTCCACCATCCCCACGCTGACCGTCGTCCCGGCCTGGTAGTCGGTCATCCCCTGCAAGGTCAGGATGTGGTGCGCCATCTCCTCGATTGCGTTCAGCCCCATCTCGTGCGCCCCGCCTGCGTGGGAGGCGATCCCCTGGGTGCGGACGGTGAACATGCCCGTCGCCTTGCGCCAGGTCTTCAGCGAGCCGTCGGGCAGCGCCGGTTCCATCACGCACACCAGCGCGGCGTCGGCGGCCAGCTCCTCGATTAATGTGCGCGAGTGGTAGCTGCCCGTCTCCTCGTCGGTGGTCATCAGCGCGATGATCGGGCGCTCCGGCAGGATCGCCATCTCTTCTAGGCCGCGCAGCGTGTGCAGCACCGCGACGATGCTGGCCTTCATGTCGTACGCGCCAGGCCCGAACAGCCGCCCATCCTCCTCCCTGACCGGGTTGTCCTCAAGCGCCCCCACCGGGTGGACGGTGTCCATGTGGCACAGGAACAGGATCGGCTTGCCGGGCCGGTCGAGGAACCAGCCCGCCTTGACGATGTTGCCCACCTCTTGCCTGGTATGGATCGTCAGGGACGCGCCCAGCGCCTCAAGCTCGGTGGCGATCCGCTCGCTCATCCGGTCGACGGCGGCCTTGTCCCTGGTGGGCGATTCGATCCGGATCAGGTCGGCAAGCAGGGCGACCATCTGCTCGGTCTGCTGGTCGAAGTAGGCGCGTAAATTGGGCTTCATGCGAGTTATCTCCCAAAGGGACACATATCGTCAGGCGTATAGGTGCGGTTGGCGTAGCCAAAGCTGTTCAGGATGTCGAAGATGCCGGGCGTGGCGCTGGCGTACCCGACGACCAGGTCGCAGGCCCGGGCCACGTCGCGGTTGACGGCGAAGTCGGCCCAGAAGAAGTCGGCCATCCGGGCGAACTCCACGCCGGGGGCAGGCCCCAGGATCGGGGTGGTCTCCACAGGCGGCTCGCCCTCACTCTCTCCCCCCTCCTCCCCCTCGACCGGCACCGGGGTGGGCGGGATGAACGACTCGACCAGCTCGTCGTGGGCGGCCTGGGCGGCGGAGATGTTGTCCCGCAGGACGTGGGTGAGCATCAGCCGGTAGCGGGCGAATGCGCGCAGGTAGCCGACCTCGTTGGGGAAGCGCCAGCTCAGCAGCTGGTCGTCCTCAATCGCCTGCTCGTAGAAGTCGATGGCCTTCAGGTAATCGCCCGCCAGCAGGGCGTCGTCGCCGTCGTAGATCACGTGGATGCGGTACTCGGTCGGCGAGTAGATCGTCTCGCTGAGTGTGTACGTCGAGCCGTCCCAGGCGTAGATGCGGGTGTAGGTGCGCTGCGGCCCCGCGTCTAGGCCGCTGATCAGCCCGGCGGTGACGACGATCTCCCCCAGCCCGTCCGACTCGATGTCGGAGATCAGCACCTCAGGCTGCGGCTCGACCACCTCCTCGCCCAGGATGCTGCCGAAGTTGCCCAGCGTCAGGCTCCACTCCACCGCCTCGACGTGCCCGTAGCAGACCTGCTCGCCGCAGGTCTGGTAGGCGTAGACCAGGTCGTTGAGGTAGTCGCCGTTGATGTCGTCCGCCGAGACGATCACCGGCGCGCCCTGGTCGAGCGCGTACCCGGCCTGGTAGAGCAGGCGGTAGGCCTCGTCCTCGCAGCCAAAGACGAGCAGCTCGCCCGGCTGGGGGAAGCGGTCTTCGTTCTGCGGGTCGAAGACGGAGATGAGCACCTCCGGCACGCCGTCGCCGGTGAAGTCGCGGTCGGCACGCACCAGGCCGCCCCGCTCGGTGAGCGCGTCCCAGCGGCGCAGGGCGGCCTCCAGGATGGTGGTCGGGCCGCCGTCGGAGAGGTACTGGACGATCACCTCGGCGTAGCGGTTGAAGGACGGCGAGCTGGTCGGCAGGCTGGGCGTCCCGGCGGCGGGGCAGGTGGCAGGCCGGGTGAAGATGCCGGGGATGGTCGGGGTGGGCACCATCGCGGTGGCGGTCAGCGCGGCGGCCATGTCGGCCTGGGCGGTGCCCGTCGCGACCGCCCCGATGGGTGTGGTCTGCTGGTTCTCCTCCCCACCGACCGGGGCAGTAGGCGTCAGCAGCGAGATCGAGATGCTGCCGCCCGGCGTGGCCGTGTCGAAGCTGGCTACCGGGGTGGCCTCGTCCACCGAGGCGGAGAACAGGCAGGCCAGCGCCGCACCGGCCAGCAC
>JARRJX010000011.1:0-20555 GCA_037388645.1 Chloroflexota bacterium | reverse complement strand
TTACAGCAGATCGCCCTATTCGAATAATCGGGCGCGACAACCTAGCGAGTTTTCTTCGTCAGGATGACGGGGGTGCTGCCGGTCATGGTGATCTCCGACAGGCTCAACTCGAAGCCTGACGAATTCTGTTCCTCGGCGAACGTCTCCAGCTCCCCACGGGCCAGCACCGGCACCTGATCTTCGGTGCTGGAGAGCAGGTGCAGCTCCCCGGTGCCGTATTCGTGCTCCGGGACGTTGATCTGCACCCGGATGATCTGGTTGGGGCCGAGGTTCAGGTCGACCATGCCGTCGGCGTTGGTGACGATCCGGGCCATGCGCTGGTCGATCTCGTAGTCGAGCGGCTTATTGGCCCAGGCTTTCCCGCCGTTCTCGAACAGGAACAGGCCCAGCCGTACCGGTCCCTGGCTGAGCGGGGCGAAATAAAGCTGTGTGCGGTACTGGATATCGTCCCAACCACCGGTGCGCCAGAAGGGTACATACAGAAAGCTCATCGTCTATCTCCTGTCTGTCAATCGCTTAGACTTGAAGAACTAGCGTGGCCGATGGGCAGCCGCCTCGACCAGCACCTCCAACGTATGGCGGGCGCATGCCTCCCAGGTGAACATGCCGGCCCGCTCGATTCCCCGTTTGATTAAATCCTGTCGCAGTGATCGATCGTTCAACAGGCGCAGCAGGGCTTCCGACATCCCGTAGACATCGCTGGGGGCGACCGTCATCGCCGCATCCCCCACCAGCTCAGGCAGCGAGGAGGTGTTGGCGCACACGACCGGCGTGCCGCAGGCCATCGCCTCCAGCACGGGAAAGCCAAACCCCTCGTGCAGGGAAGGAAAGACGTAGATCAACGCCCCGCTGTAAAGCGCCGCCAGGTCTTCGTCCGGAACGTAACCAGGCAGGATAACCCGCCCATTCAAGCCCATCTGCTTGATGCGTTCCTCGAAACGATGATACTCCCAGCCATGCTGTCCGGCCAATACCAGGGTGAGCGGCCCGGCGGTGTTCTTGATCTGGTCGAACGCTTCGAGCAGGCGGGTCAGGTTCTTGCGCGGCTGTAGGCTGCCGACGTGAAGCAGGTAGGGGCCGGGGATGCCAAGGCGCTGGCGCAGCCGCTCGATCTGGGCCTCGTCCTTCACCGGCTTCAGTATCTTATCCACGCCTGAGTAAACGACCCGGATTTTTTCTTCGGGCACGCCGTTCAGGGCGACCAGGTCGTGAGCGGTCGCCTTGGACACGGCGATGACACGGCGGGCTGTCCGCGCACTGTGGCGGGTCGACCAGTTGAGGTACAGGCGGCTGAGCAGCGGGTGTTTTTCCGGGTAATAGAGATATCCCAGGTCGTGGATGGTGACCACCGCCGGAACGCCCATCGTATTGGGCCAGGGGACGACGTGGGCGGGCACGAACAATACGTCGGGGCGGTCGGAGCGGAGGGCGTGGCGCAGACCGACGTGCGTCCACAGGCGCTTGCGCCGGATGACGACGTGCTCGACGTTAGGCGCGGTGGGGAACAAATCCTCCGGGGGATCGTCCCGAAAGTAGAGGCGGAACCGGTGCTCTGCACCCTGTTCGAGCAGGCCGCAAATGACGTTTAAGCTGTATCCTTCCGTGCCCGTCCGCCGCCGGACAGTCGCCCGGCTGGCGTCGATGCCGATAATCATAGAAGCTGCTACCTTGATTGTTCGTCGTCATCACCAGGGGAGTGCCGCCCGAAAAACACGGCCAACCCAATCAGCAGCACCAGCAGCGGCCAGAACTGCAACACCTGCCGCGCGACCTCGCCCCGCATCACGCCCAGCGTGAAGGGCAGCGCGAGGATCCCGATCCCGCCGAAAATGTAAGCCGGGGGCAGCAAAGCCCCCTCGCGCATGTCCCCGGCCAGATAGAGCGCCATAAACGCCACGCCGACGACCAGAGGGAAGACAGGCCAATACTGGGCCATGCTGCGCCACGTCAGCCCGCCAAGCCCGGTGGTGAACGTGCAGAGGAACGTCCCGGCAAGCAGCGCGATCATGCCCACGAACAGCAGGCCGACCGGGCGAGAGGTCGTGACGGCATACTGCACCACAAACACCAGCCCGACCAGGGCGGGGATCAGCGGCCACAGCCGGTCGAAGCCCATCAGCGGCACGCCCAGCGCAAGCGCCAGCAGCCAGCCGCCTATACCCACCAGGCCCAGCGCGCCGATCAGGGCACCGGTTTGCTGCCTCTTCATGGTCTCTGCCTCAAGGGAAACAAAAAAACGGTCTTCACAAAATCCGATCGTGTCTCTGCGCAGTTGATGAAAACCAATCGGTGCGGTTCCTACCTTCGCTGCCGCTGTCACGTCGGGGTAATTGTAAAGCCCAACGCCCAAAACGTAAAGCATCCGCGCCGGGCGCTCCGGGAAGGGGCGCGGCGAAGCCGACAGGGTGGCCGGAGAAGCCCCTCAGGAGCCTGCCTATTCCCCAAGCACCTGCTCGTCGAACAACTCCCCGGCCCCCGGGCCGAAGTGCTCGACCAGCAGGCTCCGCACGTCCTCAAGGTGGGCGATGCCGTAGCGATAGCGGGCGAAGTAATCTTGCAGGAACCCGATCACCTCGTCCGCGCCGTACACATCCCCCAACTCGTCGAAGAACAGCGCGCCCTCCCGATACACCAACGCCCCATATGCATCCGAGGTGACATACGACTCAACCGGCAGGCCAAGCGGCTGCATCTCGCCGCCTCTCGACAGGTAGGAGTCAACCTCGCTCTGGAACCAGCCCCGCGCGTTGGCCTCGGCCAGGGGGCCTTGCGTCTCGCGGAAATAGACGAGCACGCTGTACTCGGTCAGGCCCTCGTCCATCCAGGGGGTTTCGACCTGGTCGTTGCCCACCAGGCTGTACCACCACTGGTGGGCGGTCTCGTGCGCGATCACCCACTCGCCATAGATGGTATCGGGTTCCCACAGGGAGGTGTCGATGTAGATCAGCCCGGGGTATTCGATCCCGGCGGCGATGATGTCCGCCTCGACGACATCCAACTCGCGGTAGGGATAAGCGCCGAACTGATCGTCGTAGACCGCCACCGCCGCCAGCGCGACGCCAAGCGAGCTTTGGTCGCCCTCGGCGTTTCCCGGAAGCGACCAGGCGTTGACGGTCACGCCGTCCCGCTCCTCGCTCAGCAGCTCGAAATCGGGGCTGGCGACCAGGGCGAAATCGCGCATCGGGCCGGTGACGACGTGGTAAGTCGTCGTGCCGCCGCCCTGGGGAGTGGAATCGAGGGTGGTGCCGCTGGTGGCAATCACCAGATCATCGGGGGCAGTGACTGTCACGTCAAAGAGCGCCGACTCGCTGTAGGCCGGGTCGCCGAAAAAGCCCGGCCCGGCAAACGCGTCCCACCAGGCACCATCCTCATACACCGAGAACAGCGGGACGAAACTCGACAGCACCAACATATCGTCGACATAGGACAGCCGCGCGTAGTTGAACCCCGCGCCGTCCTCCAGAACAAGCTGCCAGCTCAGGTCGACCTCGACGCTCTCCCCCGGCGGCAGCGGGTCGTTGAGGGTCACTCGCAGCACCGAATCAAGCTGCTCCAGCTTCCACTTCGCCTCCTGCCCGCCCACCATCACAGAGTCGACGGTGAGGATCGGAGCACCGGCTATCTCGTTGGGATAGAGACGGAAGACGACGTCGTCGAGGGCTTCCTCGTCCGCGTTGTGGTAGCGGGCGCGCTCGATTCCGCCGACTACCCCGCCGCCTTCCAGGGTCAGGTCGAGCCAGTAGCGCAGCCCACCGGCGAAAGCGTCGACATCCTCTTCGAACCCGGCCCGCATGGCCTGGTAATACGGCGAGAGGTCATCGGGGGATGGCTCGACAGGTCCGGCTCCGCCGGACGCTTCATCAGGGGTCGGCCCGGCTGGCTCAACCGGCTCAGCCGTTGCCACGCCGCCCCTCGCCAGCCCTCCCCGGGGGCCTTGATCGCATCCTGCCAGGGTGTTAAGATCACCGGCAGCCAGGCGAAAGTGAGCAGGTATGTTTTCGCCTATCCTTTGCTGGATGATACCGGCGGTGGCACATGGCACATCAATCCGAAGCGCGCGAAGCAGGTCGCCGGATTGTCGGGCTGTTCCCGCCGGTTGGCTGCAATCCGTCGACGCATCTTTGAAACACGGCGTTTATGTACATCAAGCGACAGCCACTTGGCAGGGGGAACCTCACATTCCGCAAACGGAAGCCGCGCTATCCGTGGTTTGTGGTGGTGCTGTACTTTGCCATACTGCTGTCGGCGGCCTACGTCTTCTTCCGGGCCGACCAGCTTCGCCCGCGAATCACCGCGATGTTCGGCCCCACCCCAGTGCCCACTCTGTCCGCCGAGGAGCTGGTGACAGCCGGGGAGGGGCACTACATGGATGGCGACCTGGACGAGGCGATCGCCTCTTACCAGCAGGCCGTCGCGCTCGATCCGAACAACCTCCAGGTATTGGCCGACCTGGCGCGGCTGCACACGTTGAACGAAGAGTTGGACGAGGCGATCGCGGTGGCCGATCAGGCGATCGCGCTCGACCCGGAAGACCCACGTGGTTACACGGTGAAAGCGCGCGCCCTGGACTGGCAGGGTGAATACGAGCAGGCGGTCGCGGCGGCGCTGCAGGCGATCGACCTCGACCCGACATATGCGCTCGCCCACGCCTATCTGGCCGAGGCTTACGCCGACCTGGGGAGGCTGACCCAGGCGCAGGAGCAGGCAGAGCTGGCGATCAACCTCGACCCTTACAGCGTGGACGCACGACGCAACTACGCCTACATCCTGGAATTTCGTGGCTATTACGCGGGCGCGATCCAGCAGTATCTCCAGGCGCTGCAAATCCAACCGAACCTGCTCGACCTGTGGTATGGGCTGGCCCGGAACTATCGGGGCGCGGGGCAGTACCAGGAGTCTGAAGAGACTTACGAGCAGATCATCCTGCGCACGCCCCAGGACCCGCTGCCCTATGTCGAGCTGGGCCGGACTTATTTCGAGATCCGGGAGGACGCGGCGGCGCAGAACTACCTCTCGCAGGCGGTGGCGCTGGTCTGCGAGGACTGCCCGCTGTATACCTACGAAGAACTCGAAGCGATGCGGACGGACAACACGTTTGACGACCGCGAGCTTCCTGATACGATCTTCATGCCCGCCTGGAGCCGCCTGGCGAACGTGTTTTACACCCGCCGGAATTACGAAGATGCGATCGCCACCTTTGAGGAGGCAATCGCCTGGGGGGAGAGCCACGACGTGGACGTGCCCCTGGAAGCCTACTACGTGACCGGTGCCGCCTATTTCTATTTGAACGAGTGTGACTACGCAGTGCCCCGCGCCTTCCACGCACTCGACCTTTACGAAGAACGCTATCGCAATGCCCCCGACGCGGCAGCGTTGGATAACATCCTCAAGATATTCGTGCTCTGCCGCGACCACGCCAACCCGCCCTATCCGCTCACCTTCCCTGCGGGCTACGAGGAGCCGGTGGTCGTGCTTGAGCTCCCCGGCTCGGAGAGTGACGGCGAGACCGATAATTAGCCGGGCGAGCGCCGCCGGGCCGCCGCGACCCCCTTCAATTTTCGCCTAAAGCCGGTCTTCCCATTATTCTTAATTATCTGGCCGCAGTTGAGGAGGAACGCGTTAATTGGGTATCCCAATCAGGGACAAACGGCGCAAGCGCCGCCGTAGCTACGCCGACTACAAGCCATCCAGCCGTAAAAGCCGCCCGCGCGACGACCCATTCCGCATCGCCTTTTACCTGGTGCTAATCGCCGGGTGCCTGTGGATCTATTTCAACCAGGATACGGTTCGCGGCTGGCTGGGCGACGTGGTGCCGGAGGGCCAGCAGGCCGCGTCTGCGCCGCGCGTTTCCACCGAGAACGAGCCGTCGGAAGGACAAAGCGAGGGGACACCCTCGCCTGACGATCTGGCGCAGCAGGCCGAAGAAGCCTATCAGGCGGGCGACCTTGATGAAGCCATCAGCCTGTACCAGGAGGCCGCACAGGATGCGCCAAACACGGTCGAGTATCCATTCCAGGTGGCGCGGCTGCTGCTGTTCCAATCAGCACTGCAATACGGCGACCAGCGTGAGGCGACCATCAAGGAGGCAATGGATGCGGCCAACCGGGCGATCCTGGCGAACCCGGAGCGTCCTGAAGGGTACGCGATCATGGGCAAGGTGCTGGATTGGGACGGCCAGCCCGAAGAAGCGTCGAACCAACTGATCCGCGCCATCGAGCTGGACGAGAATTACGCGGTCGGGCAGTCCTACCTCGCGGAGGCGCTGCTCGACATGGATCGCTGGACCCAGGCACGGGAAACCGCCGAGCAGGCGCTCGCCCTGGCCCCGGAAAACGTGGACGTCAGGCGGGACTACGCCTACATCCTGGAGAACCTGAGCGAATACGCCGGGGCGGCCACCCAGTACGAAGCGGCGATCCGGATTCATCCCAAGCTGGCCTATCTGTACGTCGCGCTGGGGCGCACCTACCGGGTTTTGGGGCGATATGACGAGGCGTTCGACGCCTTCTTTGAGGCTCAAAGCCTGGAGGTAGACAGCGCGATGATCCCCTTTGAGATCGGCCTGACCTACGAGTCGTTCATAGGCGACCCGGACAGCGCGATGGAGTTCTACCAGCAGGCGACCGACCTGGACGAGAATTACGCCAGCCCGTGGCTGCGCATCGGCACCCTGCGTTATTATCAGGGGCGCTATGGCGAAGCGATCCCCGCCTTCGAGCGGGTGCTGGCGCTGGACGTGGACAGCAACGACCTCTACTATCAGCTTGGCCTGTCGTATGCCAACCTGGGCCAGTGCGCCGACGCGCTGCCCTATCTGCGTGAGGCCGAGCTGCGCATCGAGGACGACGAGGACGTCCTGGCGGTCGTTCAGGAGGCGATCCAAACCTGCGAGACGCCGACTCCCACCCCGAGGCCGGACAACAACGGCACGGGCACCTGATCCACCGCACACCGGAGGGGCACCTTGCCGCAAGAACTGGTCCTGGTCGTCGACGACGAACAAAACATCATCGACCTGGTGCAGATGTACCTGGAGCAGGAGCAGTTTGCCGTCATCACCGCCCAGGATGGACGGACGGCGCTCGACCGGATCGCCGGGGACGCGCCCGATCTGATCGTGCTGGACCTGATGCTGCCGGAGGTCGACGGCTGGGAAGTCTGCAAGCGCACCCGCGCCCACTCCAACGTGCCGATCCTGATGCTGACCGCCCGCGACGACGACATCGACAAGATCGTCGGGCTGGAGCTGGGGGCGGACGATTACATGACCAAGCCCTTCAACCCGCGCGAGCTGGTGGCGCGGGTGAAGGCGATCCTGCGCCGCACGGGGGGCCAGGCCCTGCCCGCCGCCGGGGGCAAGCCGACCCGCGTCGGCGACCTGGCGATCGACCCGGAGCGGCGGGAAGCGAGCGCCAACCAGCAGCTGCTGGCGCTGCGCGCCAAAGAGTTCGACCTGCTCCATGCCCTGGCAGCCAACGCCGGGATCGTGCTCAGTCGGGAGAAGCTGCTTGAGCTGGTCTGGGGGTTCGACTTCTACGGGCAGACGCGCACGGTCGACGTGCACGTCGCGCACGTACGGGCCCGCCTGGCCGACGCGGGGAGCGCGGTCAACATCGAGACGGTGTGGGGCGTGGGCTACAAGCTGGTGGCCGACGCCTGAGCCTGGCCCTGGATAGTGACGCAATCATGCTCGTCGTCAACAACCTGACCAAATTCTACGGCAGCAGGGTGATCCTCGACGCCGTCTCGTTCGTGATCAACCAGGGCGACCGGGTGGGGCTGGTGGGGGCGAACGGCTGTGGCAAGTCGACGCTGCTGCGGATCATCGCCGGGGAGGAAGCGCCCGACTCCGGGCAGGTCGCGGTTGATTCGTCGGCGCGGCTCGGCTATTTGCAGCAGAAGCTTGAGGTGCCAGCGGGTCGCACCATCGCCGAGCAGGTGCGATCGGGCATTGAGGGGCTGGAAGAAGCCCGCAAGGCAGTCGAGCGGCTGGCGAGCCGGATGGCCTCGGCCAGCGACGATAAGCTTGACCAGACCATTGCCGCTTACAACGCGGCGCTGACACGCTTTGAGGCACTGGGCGGGATATCGGCGCGCTGGAATGGCTGGAGGGCTACCTGGCCGGGTATCCCGGCGCGGTGCTGGTCGTCTCGCATGACCGTGCTTTCCTCGACCGGGTGGTGACACAAATCCTTGAATTGGACGACCTGACCCACCGGGTTACAGCCTATGCCGGGAACTACACCGCGTACGCCGGGGCGAAGGCGCGCGGCCTCGACAAACAATGGGAGGCGTGGCGCGACCAGCAGGCGGAGATCAGGCGAATCAAGCATGACATCCAGCGCACCCACCAACAGGCGCAGCGCGCCGAGCGAGCCACCAACAACGATTACTATCGCCGCCTCGCGAAGAAAGTTGCCAAAAAGGCGAAGGCGCGCGAGAGCAGGCTCGAACGCACGCTGAACTCCGGGGAGATGGTCGAGAAGCCCGCGCAAAGGTGGAACCTGAAGCTGGATTTTGGCGAGATGCCACGCGGCGGGCAGGAAGTGATCGTGCTGGAGGGCGTGGGCCATCGGTATGGGGGGCAGGATTGGCTGTTCCGCCACGCCGACCTGATGCTCACCCACGGCGAGCGCATCGCGCTGCTCGGCCCGAACGGGAGCGGCAAAAGCACGCTGCTGCGCATCATCGCCGGTGAGCTTGACCCGGCGGAAGGGCAGGCCCGGATCGGGGCTAACGTGCGGCTGGGTTACATGCCGCAGGGGCAGGAGACACTCGACCCAGACGCTACGCCCCTCTCGCTGATCCGCGGTGCTGCACCGCTGAGCGAGACCGACGCCCGCAATTTCCTGCACTTCTTCCTCTTCCCCGGCGATGAGGTGTTTGTGCCGGTCGGCAGCCTGAGCTACGGGGAGCGGGCGCGGCTGCTCCTGGCGCGGCTGGTGCTCGAAGGGGCCAACTGCCTGGTGCTTGACGAGCCGCTCAACCACCTCGACATTCCTTCACGCGAGCGTTTCGAGGCCGCGCTGGACGTTTTCCCTGGAACGGTGCTGGCCGCCGTGCACGACCGGGCCTTCATCGAGCAGTTTGCGAGCGGCGTCTGGGCGCTGGAAGATGGAGCGCTCCGGCGAACTCTCGACCGGGCCGGAGCGCGCATCGGGCCGCACTGAGAACCCAACACAGGCGAGGGGCATGAAAACGAACCGGCTGCTGGAGAAAAAAGAGGCTCAGATCGGCATCCTGGCCGCGAGCGTATTGTTCGCCCTGTTCCTGTTCATCTGGGTAGCTTACCGGCTGGATTTAGACAACGCCCTTCTGGCCTTTGACTGGAAGAACATATGGGGGGGCATTCAGGGCGGCCAGGTGCATTGGGGGCCTAATTCGTATCACCCCCCCTGGACGGTGCTCCTCATCCTGCCGCTGGGGTTTCTCCCCATGCCGGTCGGGTGGGGGGTGGTGGCGTTCCTGACCGCCGCCGCTTTGATCGTGGCCGTTCCGCGCGGCCTGGGGGGTAAGGGGGCTTATCTGCTGGTTGTGCTGGCCGCCGTGCTCTCTTTCCCGGCGCTGCGGAATTACGCGGATGGCAACCTCAACGGGCTGCTGCTGATCGGGCTGCTGCTGAACGGCTACGGCTACCGGGAAGAGAAACCGCTCCTCCTGGGGCTGGGCGTGCTGCTGGCCGCGACGAAACCGCAGGCTTCGCTGCTCTTGCTGGTGGTTCTGGCCGTCTATCTGATCCAGGCCAGGCCGTTTCGCTTTTATCTTCGAGCCGGGATCGTCGTGCTGGCGGTTGTGGGGGTGTCATTCCTGGTCTTGCCGACTGCCGAATGGTTCCGGGAGGTGTTTGGGGTGGTCGAGGAGACCCGGACGGCCAGCGTTGCCCTGTCTGCGTTCCTCACCAACCTCGCGGTTCCACCGATGGTGTCGTGGGCGCTGCGCGCGATCGTGGCGGCGGTCTCGATTTTTATCGTCCTGCGGTCGGAGAACCGGGAGCTATCTCACCTGAAGATCGCCCTGCTGATCGCCGGATCGCTGCTCGTCGCGCCCTACGCCGGGGGCCTGACGCTGGTGGTCGTCATGGCGTTCGGGGTGATCCCCCTGATGCTGACCCGCCCGGTCGTCGGGATAGCGCTCTACGCACTGAATATGGTACCGTTTTTTGCCCTCAGGGCGGCCCCGGATTTCTGGAAGCAGGTATACTGGTCGCTGCTGCTGCTTGCCAGCTGGACGTTGTTCGCCTATTTATTGGCAACGTCATCATCTGAAGATGACCTCAGCCTTCCACTCGCGGAGTCTGTACCTGATTCCTCCCCTTCCTAAAGGTATATAGATGACAACCACACTCCACTTCGCCCAGCTTACCGACATCCACCTCACCAGAGCGCCGCACACCTGGGGCACGCTCGGCACCGAATCGGGCGATCTGCTGCGCCAGACTATCGCCGAGCTGAACCAGACTGCCGACCTGGATTTCGTCCTGATCACGGGCGACGCCATCGACGCTGCCACATCTGAAGAGATCGAGCTGTTCAACAGCATCATGAAGGGGCTGGAGAAGCCCTGGCACTTCGTCCCCGGTAACCACGACGGCTACAATGCCCCGAACCACCCGGAAACCCTCCCGGCGCACGAGGCCACCCCCCTCATCGACCCGCGCCTGGCAGCCCCGGTGCCCTACGTCCAGAAGGCGTATTGGAGCCGCCTGGTCAAGCCTGGCGTGCAGTTGATCGGGCTGGATTCGCGGATGGACGACACCTTCAACGGCATGATCGACGCGGATCAGCTCGCCTGGCTTGAGAGGGAGCTGGAGGCCCACCGGGACGAGCTGGCCCTGATCGCCGCCCACCATCCTCTGTACGATCTCAACCCGATCAACAAGCGCGAGTGGTGGTGCAATTTCATCTGCGACAACGGCAAAGAGGTGGAGGCAGTGCTCGACCGCTACCCGAACGCCCGGATGGTGCTCACCGGCCACCACCATGCGAACCAGATTCGGCGGCGCAGCGGGCGGCTGCACGTGAGCACCAGCGCCTTGACCGGCTATCCCTGCACCTATCGCACCGTTCGGCTCACCCGGCAGGGTGACGGCTGGCGCGTCCAGGTCGAGAGCCGCTCCCCGGCCAGCGATGGCCTTGTGAAGAAGGCGTACGACCTGCTCGCCAAGTCGGAGATCGCCCGCCAGTTCGCACCGGACGACCCGGCGAGCTGGGCGGATTTCTGTGCCGGAGGGCCGGAGGACAGGTCATTTGATGGCCTGCTGCCCTGAGTAATTCTTTGTCAAGAATTACTCGTGAACCACTTGATCGCCGCTCTGCTGTGGTATAATTCCGCGCGGTTTGACACACAAACACAATGGAACCAACCCAATGACCGATTTTGAACCCGTCATCGGCCTGGAAGTCCACGCCGAACTGCTGACTCAATCAAAAATGTTTTGCGGCTGCGCCGTCGTCGACAGCACGCAGGCGGAGCCAAACCGCTACATCTGCCCGGTGTGCACCGCCCAGCCGGGGGTGCTGCCCGTCATCAACCGGCAGGCGGTCGAATTCGCGATGATGGTCGGGCTGGCCCTGCACTGCACGATCAACGACTTCAACCGCTTCGACCGCAAGTCGTACTTCTACCCCGACCTGCCCAAGGGCTACCAGATCAGCCAGTACGAGTTCCCGCTCGCCAGCGACGGCTGGCTGGAGGTCGAGGCCAACGGAGAGACGAAGCGGATCGGCATCCGGCGCGCCCACCTGGAGGAGGACACCGGCAAGCTGGTGCACGTCGGCCAGTACAGCCTGGTCGACCTCAACCGGGCGGGTGTCCCGCTGCTGGAGATCGTCTCCGAGCCGGACATGCACTCGGTGGAGGAGGTGGAGGCGTACGCCCGCAAGCTGCGCGCGATCCTCGTCTACCTGGGGGTCAACCACGGCGACATGAGCAAGGGCGTGCTGCGCTTCGAGGCGAACATCTCCGTCCGCCCGGCTGGCTCGGACGAGTTCATGACCCGCACCGAGGTCAAGAACCTGAACAGCATCCGCTCGCTGGTGCGCGCCACCCAGTACGAGATCCAGCGGCAGAGCGAGCTGGCGGACTCCGGCGGGGCAGTCGTCCAGCAGACGATGGGGTTCGACGAGGCGAGCGGCGAGACCTACCCCCAGCGCGGCAAGGAGCAGGCCCACGACTACCGCTACTTCCCGGAGCCGGACCTGCCCCCGCTGCACATCAGCCGGGAGTGGGTGGAGGAGGTGCGGGCGGGGCTGCCTGAGCTGCCGGAAGCCAAGCGGGCGCGCTTCCTGGACGACTTTGGCCTCTCGCCGCAGGACGCGGGGGTGCTGGTGGCCGACGAGGCCACCGCCGACTATTTCGAGGCGGCCCTGGCGGCGGGCGGTGACCCCCAGACGATGGCGAACTGGATCACCGGGGAGCTGTTCCGCCTGATGAACGCCGCCGGGATCGAGATCGAGGCGGTGCCGGTGACGGCGGAGAACCTGGTCGCGCTGACCCGGCTGGTCTCTGAGGGGACGATCAACAACAACACAGCCAAGGACGTGCTGGGCACGATGTTCGAGACGGGCGGCGACCCGGCGGCGATCGTCGAGGAGGGCGGACTGGCCCAGATCAGCGACAGCGCCGCGCTGGAGGCGCTGGTCGCCCAGGTGATCGCGGACAACCCGGACACCGTCGCCCGCTACCTGGAGGGCAAAGAGGGGTTGCTGGGCTGGTTCGTCGGGCAGGTGATGCGCGAGACGAAGGGCCAGGCCAACGCCCAGGTGGTCAACGACCTGTTCCGTGAGAAGCTGGACAGCATTGGGGGAGGGTAACAAAAAGCTCTCTATTTGGCCGGCTGATCTCCGTTCCCGACTGTGGGCTGTTCAGCGTGAGCGGCACGGATAATGCGTGCCTTGTGCTGGCCGCGCGCGATTGTCGGCGCAAGGGATATTAATTGAGTTAGTCTTTCGTTTCTATCTGGTATGCACACCTATATTTCCGGTTCAAACTTCCCTAAACGGGCGCTCGACCCCTGTGTCGGGATCGGCCCAAACCTACTATCCTGCGGGCATGGATAACGGCAGAGGAAATGGGATGCCTCCTGGCCGGGAGGTGAGCTATATGATACGCGGCCAGGAGATATGCGGTTACGAGGTTGGCTCAGGCGAGACCACCGCCATCATGCTACATGGCTGGTCCAGCTCGCGCTTCGCCGTCTCGCCGCTGTTCCCCATCCTGAGCCCGTATTACCGCTGCCTGGCGGTCGATCTGCCCGGCTACGGCGACTCGGCCCCTCTGCCGGAGCGGGTCAGCATCCCGGCCTACGCGGAGCTGATCGCCCGACTGGCCCGCAAAGTCTCCGACAAGCCCGTGGTGCTGGTGGGGCATTCGATGGGCGGGATGATCAGCCTGGTGCTGGCCCTGCGCTACCCGGAGCTGGTCGACCGGCTGATCCTGCTCTGCCCGACGATCAGCGGGCGGCTCTCGCAGCGCATCAACCTGACCCTCGCCCCGTTCGTCATCCTGGAGCACTTCCCGGTCACCCATGCGCTGGTCTCGGCGTTAGAGCCGGTCGTGCCGCTGACCGACCGCCTGCTGCGCCCCTCGATGTTCGCCGACCGCACCCGGGTCAGCGAGGAGGATTACCAGCGCATCAAGGCCGATACCCGCCGCCGCGACCAGGCCGTCGTGCGCGCGGAGAGCTTCTGGGCGATGCGTGACTGCGACCTGCGCGGCAAGCTCGCCCAGATCAACGTCCCTTCCCTGGTGATCTGGGGGATGGAGGACAGCATCATCCCCTTGAGCGACGCGTACGCCCTCTCCGACGAATGGCCGGAGGCCAACTTCTACATCATCCCCCAGGCCGGGCACTGGCCTCACTTCGAGATGCCGGAGATCACCGAATGGTGCATCCTGCGCTTCCACGGCGAACACGCTCGCAAGCCGTACTTCGCCACCTCCACCCCCGTGCTGGACACGCTCTGACCCGATCGAGTAGAGTCAGGCTGTAACCGTTCTGATATACATTCGCTGACCGTGCCCGCCCTGGAAGGTCGTCTATGTCCATCCATGATTCAACGTCGCAGCCGAAGCGGATCGGCGTGATCGACCTGGGATCGAACACCGCCCGGCTGGTTGTCTTCAACGCCGTGCCAGGTTATGCCTTTCGCCTGGAGGATGAAATCCGGGAGGTCGTCCGCCTGCGACAGGGCATGACCAAACGCGGGCTGACGGACGAGGCCATCGCACGAGGGTTCTCCACCCTGCGCCTGTTCAAGCGCTTCTGCGATGCGACCCAGGTCGAAACGATCCTGCCGGTCGCCACCAGCGCGGTGCGGGACGCGGCGAACGGGGCGAGCTTCGTCGGCCAGGTGCAGCGCGAGATCGGGCTGTCCTTGCGGGTGCTGGATGGCGAGCAGGAAGCCTATTACGGCGTGCTGGGCGTGCTGAACGGGGTGCCTGTGTCGGCGGGCGTGGTGCTAGACATCGGCGGCGGCAGCGCCCAGCTCAGCGAGGTGCGCAAACGCCGCTTCTACCGGGGCCAATCGGTTCGGCTGGGCGCGCTGGCGCTGACCGAGCGCTTCGTCGAGTCTGACCCGATCGCAGGAGCAGAGCTCAAGGCCGTCCAGGCGGAACTCGACCGCCAGCTTGGAACAATCCCCTGGCTGGAGCCGGACGACACGCCCCTGATCGGGATGGGCGGCACGATCCGCAACCTGGCGCGTATCGAGGCCGAGCGGCAGAGCTACCCGCTCAACACGCTGCATGGCTTCGCGCTGAGCCGCGATTCCGTCGAAGAAACGCTCGACCTGCTGCGCACGCTGCCGCTCAAGAAGCGCCGTGACATCCCCGGCCTGAACCGCGACCGGGCGGACATCATCCTGCCCGGTGTGATGGTCGTCCAGGCCGTCATGGAGCGGCTTGGCGTCGACGGGCTGACGGTGTCGGTCAACGGGCTGCGTGAGGGGGTGTTCTTCGAGCACTTCTGGGGGCACCTGCCTTACCCGGTAATCTACGACGTGCGGCGCTTCAGCCTGCTGAACATGGCCCGCCTCTACCACTACCAGAAGAAGCACGCCAACCACGTCCGCTACCTGGCCGGACGGCTGTTTGAGCAGCTTACCCCACTGCACGGGTATGGCAAGCCGGAGCGCGAGATACTCGACGCCGCCGCCGTGCTGCACGACCTGGGCGTGGTGATCGACTACGAATACCACCACAAGCACACCGAGACGCTGATCGCCAACCGGGGGCTGCCGGGCTACACGCCGCGCGAGATCGCCCTGATCGCCCTGATCGCCCGCTACCACCGGCGGGGCAGACCCAAGACGCTTGGTTATGGTGGCTTGCTGCACGAGGGCGACGAGCTGCTGCTCACCCGGCTGGCGGCGATCCTGCGGATGGCCGAATACCTGGAGCGGGGGCGCAACGGCATCGTGGACGACGTGATCGTCTCCCAGGATGGCGAGGTCATCTGCGTCACGCTGGTCGCCGACGAATACCCCGCCGTCGAGCTGTGGCAGGCCGAGCACAACGCGCTGCCCCTGTTCGAGGCAGCGTTCGAGCGGCCTGCCCGCCTGGAAAGCATCGCCGCACCGCTGCCCGGCTGACTCTCATCGGCCAGGCTGAGCAAGCGGTGCGGCTGTCTGGTGTCGCTGCCAGAGGTTGAGCGATACGTCGGGGTGAGGTTTAGCCCGTCGGCGTCACGTAGCCGGTGAGCGTCATCGACCCACCGCTGATGACGATCTCGGTGAAGGTCACGTCGGCACCCGCCTCTGCGGCGTAATCCGTGCCGTTGAGCGCGGCGGCAACTGCCTCGTTCAACACGGTGAGCATCTCCGGCGGGATGCTGGCCGAGCCAATGGCTCCGCTCGCCTCGGCACTGGCGACGCTGACCATCACCTCCCCGCCTTCTACCCACACGTTGAAGACCACCCTCGCCGAGGCATTGACCGTGCGCCCGGTCGCCTCGATGGTGGTCGAGAGCGCAAAGGTCAGCCCGATCTGCCCGTTGCTAAACGTCACGTCTGACCCGCTGATCGCTTCCCCGTAGCCGCTCATCGCAATCGCCTGGTCGACCGCATCCTCGATCTGCGCCTCGGTGATCGTGACGGAGAACGGCACGCCCGGCGGCAGGTCGTAGACCATATCCCACAATTCGTCGAGCGCAGCGGCGTTGTTCTCGCTGGCTTCGAAGTGGACGGTTTCGGGGACTTCAGCCGGGGGCTGCTCAGCAGGCTGCTCCGGTGGGGGCGCGGCCTGGTCGTCGCTGCCGCCCTGCGACTCCGGCTCTGGCGGGGCGCTCTGGTCTTCTTCACTTTGGCCGGTGCCGCCCTCAACGGGGTCGTCCTCCGGGGCAGGCTCGGCGGCCTCGACGGTCTCTTCGAGGGGCGGCGCTTCTTCTTCGGCGGCATCCAGCGCCGATTCTTCCGGCTCTTCTTCCGCCGGGGTGGGGGTCGGGGTGGGTTTATCGGGGCGCTCGGCCTGACCGGGCGCTGTGCCGCCCAGGTTGCAGGCCAGCAGCGCCGCTGCCAGCGCCGCAACTACGATAATGAGCTTTCTATCCATGACATCCTCTTCTCACAGGCGAGGCTGGCCTGCCCATGCAGACCTGCCCATGCAGGCCCATACCTACACCGTATCCGGGGAATGGGATGGCGGTAATGGGGAAAGCTTTCTATTTGGGGGCGTGTACGGGCGCTACTCCATGTCGGGGCGGACGTCCGAGATACGCTTGAAGATGTCGGGATACTCCTCCAGCACGTCGACCTCCGAGAAGGTCAGCTCGCGAAAGGCGGGCGGCAGCGGGGCGCGGCCCGGCAGGTCGGGGATGGGCGGGACGGCGGGCATGCTCTGCCGGAACGGGCGGTGGCGGTCGCTGCGCCTGCGGACGATGCGTCCATCGGGGCTGAGCGTGCCGATCCACTCGCCATCGATCTTCCAGACTTCGCCGTCCTCGTCCACCCAGGCGACGCACGTCCGCCGCAAATCCCAGATGAACCGGTCGATCAGAGTGGCGAGCCAGTCGCCGTACGTGTTGCGGATAAACTGCGGGCGGTTCGGATCAGGGGGTTTCCGCGCCATCGATCTTCTCCTTCGCGTCGAATGACGAATAAAAAACAGGCAGGCACGAGGTGCCCGCCTGCTATTATACACCGGTGCGATGGTTCGCGCGGGGCCGCCTCAGGCACCCAGCCGGGAAAGCTCTTCCTCGACCACTTTCTCCACGTCCAGCTTCTTGAAGAGCGGCTTTGGCTTGGGTAAAAGCTGCCCAGGCGGCAGGCGCTCCGGCTCCCAGCGGCCAACCGCCGCCGAGCTATCGTAGGTCAGCGCCTCGTGCGAGCGGGTCTGCTCGTCAAAGGTCTCGATCTGCTGCTCGCCAAATATCTGCCCTTCGAATCCCAGCAGCTCGTGCAGCGTTTGCGCGGTGAAAGGCAGGAAGGGGGCCAGGATCGTCTTGAGGTAGGCGACCGCCTGGAGTGCGGTGTAGACCGTCGTTGCGGCGGCCTGCCTGTCCTCCGCGATCACGCCGTACCAGGGCGCGCCGTCGAGATATACGTTCACCTCGCGCGCCAGGCGCATCGCCTCGGACAGGGCGGCGCGCAGCTTGACCTGGTCGAGCAGCTCGCCTACCGACTCGAATCCGTCCTCGACTGCCTTGAGCAGCGCCCGATCCGCCTGACCCAGCTCGCCCGGCTCAGGCACCTGGCCCTCCCAGTGTTTGTAGGCGAACTTCAGCACGCGGTTCGCCAGGTTCCCCCACCAGGCCACCAGCTCGTTGTTGTTCCGCGCGACGAAATCTTCCCAGGTGAAGTCCGAATCGCGCGATTCGGGCAGCACGCTCGCCACGTAATAACGGATCGCGTCCGGGTCGTAGCGCTCCAGGATGTCGGGCAGCCAGATCGCCCAGTTGCGGCTCTTGGAGAACTGCGCGCCCTGCACGTTGAGGAACTCGTTGGCCGGGACGTCGTAGGGCAGGGTGAGGGGCCGCTCGCCGCTGTCGTAGAGGCCCGACACACCCATCAGCTCCGCCTGCCAGATCACGGTGTGGAAGGGGATGTTATCCTTGCCGATGAAGTTGTATATCCTCGTCTCCGGGTTATACCACCAGTCCTTCCAGGCGTCGGGCTGGCCGGTGTTGTGCGCCCACTCGACCGAGGCGCTGAAATACCCGATCACCGCCTCGAACCAGACGTACAGGCGCTTGGCCTCCCAGCCTTCCAGGGGAACGGCTATCCCCCAGTCGATGTCCCGCGTGATCGGGCGGCCCTTGAGGTCGTCGACCATGCGGCGGGCAAAGTTGACCACGTTGGGCCGCCAGTAGTCCTTGTCGGCCAGGTATTCGCGGAGCTGATCGGCGAACCCTGGCAGGTCGAGGAAGTAATGGTCAGTCTCGCGCACCACCGGCGTGTTGCCGGTGAGCTTGCTGCGCGGCTCGATCAACTGCACCGCGTCGAGCAGGTTGCCGCAGTTATCACACTGGTCGCCGCGCGCGTCCTGGTATCCGCAGATGTAGCAGGTGCCCTCGACCAGCCGGTCGGGCAGGAAACGCTCGGCCTGCTCGTCGTAGAGCAGGTGCTGCGTCTCCAGGTAGAGCCTGCCGCGCTCCAGGAGCGTCGAGAAAAAGTCCTGCGAGATGCGGTGGTGGTTCTCGGTGTCGGTGTGGGTGAACAGGTCGTAGCTGATGCCGATCTGCTTCTGAGTCTCCAGGAAGCGGTGGTGGTACGTCTCGAACACCTCGCGGGCGGAGACACCGCGCTGCTCGGCAGTGACTGTGATCGGCGTGCCGTGCGAATCCGACCCGGAGACCATCAGGACCCGGTCGCCCTTCAGGCGGTGATAGCGGGCCACGATGTCGGCAGGCAGGTAGGCCCCGGCCAGATGCCCGACGTGCATATCGCCGTTCGCGTACGGCCAGGCGACGGATACGTGGATGGTTTCACTCATGTGCTCTTCTCTCCTCCGAAGGTGGCATTTCAGCCGGTCGGCAGCTCAGCTTGTTGTGCAGTTTTGGGCATGCTCAAAATAAAAAGCCGCCAGCGCGGAACTGGCGGCCCGATGTGGCTCGACGTTGGCCGTGGGTCGCTCCGATCAGTGGCAGGCCAGGCCGGAACGACCGTCGACGCGAGGGGTTCCGCACCCCCGCCCCCACGGCATGCCGGGCATGGACATCTTGAGATGTGCCACCGTTGGTTTGTTATGGGGTAAGGTTGTGTTCATCGTCACAGATCGCAGACGGCCATTTCCTCATATCGTAGGACAGATTATAGCACGAGTTTTGCCAGGGCGTGAAAGCAATCTCAACCGGCGGCAGAATCAAAAAAAGGCGGTCCCATCGTGCCGGGCCGCGCTCTTCTCAATCGTCAAAGCTGCTTACTTGGCTACCGCCTTCACTACCCCGTTGAGCAGGCCGTAGTCGTCCAGCATCTGCTTCAACTGCTTGGGTGAAAACGGCTTCGAGATGAAGGCATCCATCCCTGCCTGGGCCACGCGCGGGCCTTCCGGCGGGCCTAACGCCGTGATGGCAATCACGGGGATGTCGGCAGTCTTCGGGTTGCTTGCTTAACATCTCCACGAATACCTGGAACACGCTCATGCCTCGCAAGGCAATATCCAGCATCACCAGGGCCTTATCATCCTCAAGTGTATTCAGGGCTTCCAACGCCGACGGCCCATCAGGAGCGGTCAGTACGGAGAGGTCAACCATGTTGAGATATTGGCGGAGCATATTCAGGACAAGTGGTTCATTGTCGACAACTAAGATATACGTCCCGTTCGCCTGACCCATTATTTTACACCTCAATAATACAATAATTTACCACCACCCATTATCGCACAGATTATCATTATCATAGGTTACAATAAACATACATTATATAAACAATAAACAAACCATAGCTTGCTGGATGGCTGAAATCCAGGTCAGGGAGCGATCGTGATGGTCCCCAGGTAGATCGCGTTATTTTCGACGGGATTTCCACTATCATCTGCCACAGCCAGACGCACCAACGACGGCCATTCATACAGCCCGGTGTAGACGCCATAGTCGCCGGGAGGAAGGTCGTCGGGCAGTGGAAGCGCCCACTCATCCGTCATCTCGACGCCGGGAGGCCAATCGGTCGAAGGGAAGACACCCCCAAACGGCTCCTGGTCGTGCGTGACCAGGGCCTCGCCCTCCGAATCAAAGATGTGAAGGAACTGGATGAAATGTCGGCCTGTGGGCTGCTCAGTCCGCCAGTTGAACGTCAGCAAGAGGGTTTCGCCCGGATGGCTCTCTGTCGGGAGGGTGTACCCCAGCAGAGTCACATCGTCTTCAAGGCGAAAGGTGGCTGCGACGCTGGGGGGGTGATCGCTGCCGGATGACAGCGCGGGGATATCGGCCAGGATCAGGGTGTCGGGCGCGATCAGGCGGCGGTCGGTGTGGGCAATATCGATCTCACCGGCGTCTTCGCTGCTCAGGCGCACCATCAGCGGATAGCTGGCCGGGACAGGAAGGTCTTCAGGGAAGCGCAGCCGCACGGTCTGCCTGACCGTTACACCCGGCAGCCAGGCATCTAAAGGCACCTGGTACTCGA
>JARRJX010000010.1:0-14252 GCA_037388645.1 Chloroflexota bacterium | reverse complement strand
TCGGCCTCGTGGGCAGGCGCCTGCTCGTGCGCCCAGGTGAGCGGGTGCGGGATGTGCACCCCCTGCCCGCCGAGCGCCACCACCGGCAGCACGTCCGACTTGAGCGAGTTGCCCACCATCAGGAAGCGGGCCGGGTCGATCCCATGCCCGGCCAGCACGGCGGCGTAGGTCGGGGCGTCTTTGTTACTCACCACCTCGACGTATTTGAAATGCCCCGCCAGCCCCGACCGCTCGACCTTCGCCTCCTGGTCGAGCAAATCGCCCTTGGTGAGCAGCATCAGCGGATAACGCCCGGCCAGCGCCTCGACCGTCTCGGCCACCCCCGGCAGCAGCTCGACGGGGAGCTGCGTCATCTCGCGGCCCAGGTCGATAATCGCCTGCACCTGTTGGCCGCTGAAGCCCCCATCGCTCAGCGCCAGGGCAGCCTCGATCATCGACAGCACGAACCCCTTGATCCCGTAGCCGAAGGTGGGCAGGTTGCGCGTCTCGAACTCGAACAGGCGGCGCTGGATGACCTCGACATTGGCATAGGGGGCGAGCATCTCGCGGAAGCGCTGCTCCGCCTGACGGTAGTTCACCTCGTTTTCCCAGAGCGTATCGTCGGCGTCCAGGGCGATCAGATCGATCATTAATCTCTCTCCAATTGTGGGTGGGTTTACGGGTATAGATCTTACCCGGTGATACGGGATTCCGATGCCGTGCCGGAGCGGATCAGCCGCAGGGTTCCTGATCGGGGAAATCCTCGTCGGGCGGGTCGACCGTAGGGGCGAAGATCGCGTCGAGCACCGCCTCGGCGTCGGTCAGGTCGTCGAACAGGTAATGCGGGTTGACCACCTCCAGCGCGGGCCGCTCGCCCCAGCCGGTCAGCACCGCGATGCTGCGCGCGCCCACCCCGCGCCCGCAGGTGACGTCCTCCGGTGTGTCGCCCACGATCACCACCTGCTGCCCCTTGAAGTGCACCCCGGTCAGCGCCTCCGCCCGCGCCACCGCCAGCGCCGGGAGGCTGCCCCGGTCGAGCGATTCGTGGCCGTACGCGCCGACCTGGAAAGTGGCGGGGTCGAAGCCGCCCGCCCGCAGCTTGACGAGCGCCGTGCCCTGGTAGTTGCCGGTCAGCAGGCCCACCAGCGCGTCGCCACACGCCGCCAGCCGCTCGACCAGGGCCAGCGCGCCGGGGCAGGGTTGCACGTCGTGCTCGCCCCGCTCGATCCGCCCGCGCAGCTCGTCCTCCATCACGCTCAGGGCGCGCGGGTAGCCCTCCCAGATGGTGGATGGCACGATCCCTCCCAGGCGGAGCAGCTCCCCGACCAGCCAGCGGTCGGTCTTGCCGCCGAAGCGGAACTCGTCGATTGGCCCGGCGCTGCCATACACCCGCTCCAGGGTGGCCTTCAGCGCGGCCTTCCCGGCCCCATCTGGCCAGAGCAGCGTGCCATCAATGTCGAACAGGACTAATCTTTTGTAGAGCATCAGTCACCAGTGGGGGAGGCGTCCCGGCTATGGGAGGCCGTTTTTATCAGGAGACTGGAATCGCTGCACCAGCAGGTAGGCTTCCCGCTCGCCATTGGTCAGCTTGCGCCAGGGTACAGTGGGTAAGGCCCGTAAATGACGCCCGTCCTCGTCGAGCACGACCGCAAAGCCATAGGGCACCTCCCCCTGGCAGAGCGCGCGCAGGTGGGCGAAATCGCGCTGGATGTCGTCGGAGAAGACGAAGGGTTTCTGTGAAGGGGAGAGGCCGGGGTAATCCGGCTCAAGTCGGACCAGGACGACCACCTCCCGGCTGCCCAGCATCAGGTCGACCCTGTCACGTGGGGAGGACAGCTCGACTCCGCAGTGCACCGCCGGGGCTTGGCCGGACTGGTGCGTCGAGAGTACCTTCAGGCAGTAGTGGAACAGGTGCGCCTGTAAATCCCGGCGGGTCAGGAGCTTCACGTTCCCACTTTCGTAATCACGCACAAAGGCTTCAACCGCGTCGGAAAATATGGCGCGATAATCCATCCCACTCATCCCTTCACCCCGGCGGTTTCCTCCTCAAGCAAGCCGCCGCATCTGCACACATTATACACAACTCTGCTCATCCCGCTGCCTGGCCGGGCAGAGAAGGCGAAAAACCGGGGCGGCGGAATCAAAAAAACACCCAGGAGCTTCCAAAGGCTCCTGGGTGAGGAAAATGGACTTTGACGTGCTTGCCGTGGTCAGCCCTTCAGCAGCAGCTCGACCTGGGCGCGGAGTATCGGCTCAGGCTGCGCGCCGACCAGCCGGTTGACCACCCGGCCATCCCGAACCAGCAGCAGGGTTGGGATGCCCTGCACGCCGAACAGGCCCGCGTAGTGCGAGTTCTCGTCCACGTTGACCTTGACCACCTTCAGCCGCCCGGCGTACTCGCGGGCGAGTTTGTCGAGGGTGGGCGCGACCATGTGGCAGGGGCCGCACCAGGGGGCCCAGAAGTCGACCAGGGCCGGCGTCTCCGAGTGCAGCACCTCGCGCTCGAAGGCGGCGTCGGTGATGTGGAGCGGGCGGGCGGCCTGCCCTTCCCCGGCGGACGACCGCTGCCTGGGGGTTGGCTCCGGCTCCGGTTTGGGCGCGCGGCCCAGCATAAACTCGGCGTGCCGCCTGATGTCTCCTGGCCGGGGCTGCGCGACGCGTGTGACCTCGCCCGACTCGGCCACGCCGATCAGGACAGGCGTCTGGCGCACGTTGAAGTGGCGGGCCGCCTCCGGGTTCTCGTGCGTGTTGATCTTGGCGACCAGCAGCCGCCCGGCTTCCTTAGAAGCCAGGTCAAGCAGCGCCTGGTTGACCTCGTCCGGCACCCCCTGCCCGTTCCAGAGCAGGAACAGGACGGGGATCGGGGCGGCCAGCAGGCGGGTGAAACCCTGGTCGTTGGTGATAACCGGTGAATTGATAGTTCGTCCCATGATGTACCGCATTCCTCCGGCGGCGGCTTTCCTGTCGCCGCTGAGAGTGACGATACCAGATCAGTGTTAGATCAACGATAGAATGCTATCAATTTCGCATCAATGCCAAAAAGCAAGTGAGGACAGCCTGGCTGGCTGCCCCAACTTGCTGAAGGAGGAAAAAGGAGGAGGAGATATTTAATTGTGCTGGTGCACTGTCAAATTATCACTTGAAGATTAAGCACGATTTAGCGGCAGGTTAAATGCATGTTAAGGGCAGCTCACCCACCCGCCGGGCGATTGACGGATGGGCATTTGGATGCCATGATTCGGAGGCTGACTTCATGGACGATGTCGAGGAGGCGTGGATGGACATTGGGATGGTCGGGTTGGGCAAGATGGGGGCCAACATGGCTCGGCGGCTGCTGGGGGGCGGCCACCGGGTGGTGGCCTTTGACCTGAAGGAAGAGCCGATCCAGGAGGCGGAAGGCTACGGGGCGGAGGGTGCGCGCACGCTGGACGAGGTGGCCGCGAAGCTGGCCGCGCCCCGCGTGGTCTGGGTGATGGTGCCCTCCGGCGCGCCAACGGAGGACATCATCCAGAAGTTGAGCGAGCACCTGGGTGCGGGCGACATCCTCGTCGACGGTGGGAACAGCAACTACCGCGACTCGATGCGGCGAGGGGAGGCGCTCAAGGAAAAGGGCATCTATTTCGTCGACGTGGGCACCAGCGGCGGCGTCTGGGGGCTGACCGAAGGCTACAGCCTGATGGTGGGCGGCGAGGCGGCGGCGGTGGAGGCCGTGCGCCCGGCGCTGGAGACGCTCGCCCCCGGCCCGGCGCAGGGCTGGGGACACGTCGGGCCGGGCGGGGCGGGCCACTTCGTCAAGATGGTGCACAACGGGATCGAGTATGGCCTGATGCAGGCGTACGCGGAGGGATTCGAGCTGATGGGCCACAAGGAGGTGTTCAACCTCGACCTGGGCCAGATCGCCAATATCTGGCGCTTTGGCAGCGTGGTGCGCTCCTGGCTGCTCGACCTGACCGCGCAGACGCTCCGCGAGAACCCGACGCTGGATGGCATCGCGGCCTACGTGCCGGACTCCGGCGAAGGGCGCTGGACGGTGGTCGAATCGATCGACCTCGACGTGCCCATCCCGGTGATCACGCTGGCCTTGCAGCAGCGCTTCCGTTCGCGCCAGGATTCGCCCTTCGCCGCGAAGCTGCTCTCGGCGATGCGCGGGCAGTTTGGCGGGCACTCGGTGAAGAAGGAGGGGTGAAAATGGCGACCTCGTTGTTTCCCCGGCCCGCTCAGAATGAGCAAAATAGTGAGGAAGGATATCTGTGATGGGTGCCTCTGCCTGGGAGTATTTCACACCGTATCAGGCCGATCGTGAAAAGGCGTTTCACGATCTTCGGCAGAAAGTCTTCGACTCGGGAGATTACCTTCTTGACACGCCCACGCTGCCTTCCAGCGAAGAGGAATATATCGAACAGGCCTATAGTCTGGGGATATATACCGATCAGGATGAAGAGCGGCTCAGGGAGCTGTATCGCGAGCTAAAAGAGCGATATAGCAAACCCAGGCCAGAAACTATTGAGGAGCTACTTGAGTGGAATGCCGAGAGTGGCACGCATGCAATCATCGACGTTTCGTCCTTTTCCGATGATCCTGATTGTAATGATCTGTTCACCGCAATCCCTCTGTCACAGGCACAATTGCTTGAATTGTTTGAGACGACAAAGCCGACACACCAGGTGATTCTAGAAAAGCGGAGCGCCATTTTAAGGCTTCGCCGGCGCTCACAGGCGACTTATGTCATTGTCTATGAGGACGATGACCCAACAGAGATATTCTTCACGGGCTTTTCCGGCGATTGATGATTCATACTCAGTAGCAGTGAAACAATATGTGCCGCAGTTTGCATAATTGAAATGCGACGCCAGGACAAATACTGCATGGCTGCGGTACAATGGGGAGGACGGGCGACAACCGGGCACCGCGTGCCACATTTCCCTTTCCTCGGAATGTGGCATCTTGTATCCTTCCACCTACAAAAAGGGAGTGACGATGCTGCTTGCCGGTGACATTGGGGGGACCAAAACACGTCTCGCTATCTACGATTCCGAATCCACACTCAGACACCCGCTCGTGGAGCGCACCTTCCCCAGCGGCGACTACGACAGCCTGGAGGCGGTGATCGAGGCTTTCCTGAAGGGCAGCGCGTACCCGATCGATCGGGCCAGCTTCGGGGTGGCCGGGCCGGTCGTCGCCGGGCGGGCGCGGATCACGAACCTGCCCTGGGTGATCGAGGAGGGCCGCATTAAGCAGGCGTTCGGCCTCGAATCGGCGGCGCTGCTGAACGACCTGGAGGCGATCGCCAACGCCGTGCCGGTTCTGGAGGCGGACGATCTGCACGTCCTGAACGAGGGCGAACCGGAGGAGCACGGCTCGATAGGCGTGATCGCCCCCGGCACTGGGTTGGGCGAAGGCTACCTGACCTGGAACGGATCGCGCTACGTGGCCTTCCCCTCGGAGGGCGGACACACCGATTTCGCCCCGCTGGACGACCTGCAAATCGACCTGCTGCGCTATATGATGGCGCGCGAGCCGCACGTCAGCTACGAGTTGGTGTGCGCGGGGAAGGGCCTGCCGCACCTCTATAGTTTCCTCAAAGAAAGCGGTCGTTACAAGGAGCCAGACTGGCTCAAGCAGGCGCTGGCCGACGCCGCCGACCCCAACCCGGTGATTGTCGAGGCGGCCTTTAGCGGCAAGCGGGACTGCCCGCTGTGCGAGGCTACCCTGGAGCTGTTCGTCTCGATCATGGGGGCCGAGGCGGGCAACCTGGCCCTCAAGGTGCTGGCAACGGGCGGCATCTACGTGGCGGGCGGCATCCCGCCGCGCATCCTGCCCGTCCTGGCCGATGGGCGCTTCATGACCGCCTTCCGGAACAAGGGGCGGCTCTCCGCGATCCTGGCTCCGATACCGGTCTACGTCATCGAGAACCCGGACGTGGCCCTGCTCGGCGCGGCCTCCTTCGGGATGGGCCTCTAGGCGGCGGCACGGCTGGCCGCCCGTGGCCCTTCATTTTCGTATCAAAACAGTGGGGCGGGCTGAGTCTCGGCCCACCCTCGCGAGGAAATCCACCCGGTCTCCATTGGGCGGCGGTTCGCCTACCCGGTTATCCGGGTGGGACTCCCCGGCGCGCGGGGCAACCATGCGTGGGACACCCTGCGGGTTTTCGCGCCTGCCTGCTTTGATTGGCTATCCGGTATCAGGTATAATGTAGCTGAATGTGGGCAGTTTAGCGTATGCTTTTCGAGCGGTCGGGTGAGGAAGAAAGCGTTTAGTGTTACGCTGTTCGGCGCACATGCGCCGATTGTCATAAGTGGGAGTTTCTTGTGAATTCAGGACGACTAAGGCACGGTTTTGTATATCTGCTGATAATCTTTGCCGTCGCCGTCATTATCTGGGGTGCCACGCGCAGCGAAAACCCTGACGAGTGGCCGATCAGCCAGGTGGCCGAGGCCGCCAAAGAGGGCGAGATCGAATCGATCGTGGTGACGGACACCGGCCAGCTCCAGGTGACGCTCCACAGCGGCACGAAAGCCATCTCCAGCAAAGACACAGACGGCGGCAGTGCCCAGGAGCAGCTCGCCCAGCTCGGCGTGACGACCGACCAGATGGCGGCGATTGAATGGATCAACCAGAAGACGACCAACTGGCAGAGCATCCTGACCGCGCTGATGTATTTCCTGCCGCTGATCGTGGTGGTGGGTGTGATCTACATGATGCTGCGCCAGGCGCAGGGCACGAACAACCAGGCGCTTTCCTTTGGCAAAAGCCGCGCCCGGATGTTCACCGGCGACCAGCCTACCGTCACGTTTGACGACGTGGCGGGCTGTGTAGAAGCGAAAGAGGAGCTTCAGGAAGTGGTGGAGTTCCTGCGCGAGCCGGACAAGTTCATCCAGCTTGGCGCGCGTATCCCGAAGGGCGTGCTGCTGGTCGGGCCGCCCGGCACCGGCAAGACACTGCTGGCGAAGGCCGTCTCTGGCGAGGCCGGGGTGCCCTTCTTCTCGATCTCCGGCTCGGAGTTCGTCGAGATGTTCGTCGGTGTGGGGGCCAGCCGCGTGCGCGACCTGTTCGACCAGGCCAAGCGCCACAGCCCGTGCATCGTCTTCGTGGACGAGATCGACGCGGTGGGGCGGCACCGTGGAGCGGGGCTGGGCGGCTCGCACGACGAGCGTGAGCAGACCCTCAACCAGATTCTGGTCGAGATGGACGGCTTCGACACCGATACCAACGTGATCATCGTCGCCGCCACCAACCGCCCGGACATCCTCGACCCGGCGCTGCTGCGCCCAGGCCGCTTCGACCGCCGTGTGGTGCTCGACCGGCCCGACGTGCGCGGGCGCGAGGGCATCCTGCGCGTGCACGTGCGGGGCAAGCCGCTCGGCTCGGATGTTGAGTTGGACGTGCTGGCTAAGGCAACCCCCGGTTTCGTCGGCGCGGACATCGAGAACATGGTCAACGAAGCGGCGATCCTGGCCGCCCGGCGCAACAAGAAGACGATCAACATGCCGGAGTTCCAGGAGGCGGTCGAGCGGGTGGTGATGGGGCCGGAGCGGCGCAGCCGCCTGATGAGCGAGAAGGAGCGCAAGGTCACCGCCTATCACGAGGCGGGCCACGCGGTGCTCTCACACCTGCTGCCCTTTGCCGACCCGGTGCTCAAGGTGACGATCATCCCGCGTGGGATGGCGGGTGGTTACATGCTGCCGTTGGGCGAGGACATGATGTACGTCACCCGCGCCAAGTTCCTCGACCAGATCGCGGTCAGCCTGGGCGGGCGCGTGGCCGAGGAGATCATCTTCGGCGAGATCACGACCGGCGCGTCGAGTGACATCGAGAACGTCACCCGCATGGCCCGCAACATGGTCACCCGCTACGGGATGAGCGAGCGCCTGGGGCCGATGATTTACGGCCAGAAGGAAGAGCTGGTCTTCCTGGGCCGCGAGATCGGCGAGCAGCGCGACTACAGCGAGGCAGTGGCCGAGGAGATCGACGAGGAAGTCCGGCGCATCATCAGCGAGGCGTATGGGCGGGCTCGCAAGCTGTTGGGCCAGCAGCGTGAGAAACTGGAGCTGGTCGCCGAGACGCTGCTGGAGGTCGAGACGCTTGACCGTCAGGAGTTCGAGGCGCTGCTGGGCGAGGCCAAAGCTCGGCCCGAAGGCGAGGAGGAAGAATCCACGCCTATCCCCTTCAAGGAAAAGGCCACCGGCTCGAAGGACGAGAGCGAGGACTCGCCGCCCTCCCTCAACCTGCCCCCCGCACCGGCACCGGCCTAGCGCGATCTGTATCTGAATCAGGACGGGGACTCACGCACGAGTCCCCGTTTTTGATCCCCATCCGAGTCTCCCCCGACTTTACCCCACCGCAGGCTAATCCAGGTTCCCCGACTCGCGTATCGTTTTAGCTATATATTGTGATACCTAATGAGGCATTGAAATCTACAATGCGGCGTAGCATGTGCGCTGGTAATTCCACACCTATCGTTTCATATAGATCACAACCAAACCGTATTTCATTCTCTTCAGCGAGAGACTTGATCGCAGCTTCTTTTCCCTTAAGTCGATCCATTAGGGCATCCAGATGCATTTCAAGTGGTTCATAATCGGACAACTTAGAACGCAGCGACCAGTTCCCCTTCTTGCGTATTAAAGTATTGTCACTTCTACTGGATTTCTTGACATCACCTTTTCTGTGTGAGTGATCTGGCTTGATTCCAAGAAGTCTTGAAACTTCATCTGGTTCAAGTTCAAGACCAGAGATCACGAATGACACATAACATCTTTCGTTTTCTGATGTGTTATCCATCATATAGCACCTCTGGTTATTTAGCCTGAACTGTCCAGGTCCCCCGACTCGCGCAGCGACCTGAGCACCGAATCGGCCCACTGCCGCACGCTGGCATAGTAATTGTCGATCCCTGCCCGCGTCACGTCCGCGGCCACCATCTTCCACCTCACCGGGCGCTCGTAGGCCCCCTGCGAGCCGGATGTCCCTTTGATTCGGTAGCCGCGCTTCCCAGAATCGACCATCCCGCCGATATGCCTTCGCATGGCCTGGGGCGAGATCCCTTCCTCACGGAACCCGACGAGCAGCTTTTTCGCCTCGCTCAAACCTTCAGGTGAGTACAGGCCGGGATGCTGGAGGTGATAGCACAGCACCATCAGATGGTGAACGTCATACAGTTGGTTGTCTAACTCCCATGCGCTCATCAGGTGGAAGTGATCGGTGCAGGTCTGGCCGTCCATCCAGTCCGCACCACACGCCGGGCACCTGGCGGGTGCGCCCATCCCTACTCACCGCCCGATTCCATCCGCACCAATTCGCGCCGCAGCACTTTACCCACCGCCGATTTGGGCAGCTCCGCCACAAAGCTGAACCGGCGTGGAATCTCATAAGGGGCGAGCCGGGTCTGCGTCTTGCAATAGTCGATCAACGCCTCGGCGGTCGTCTCCTGGCCGGGGGCCAGCACCACCCACGCCTTGATCGCCTCCTCACCCGGCTTGTGCGGGTGTGGGATTCCGGCCACGGCGGCCTCTTTCACCGCCGGGTGGGCGGCCAATTCCTGCTCGACCAGGTTGGGGTACACGTTGAAGCCGCCCACGATCGCCATGTCCTTCTTGCGATCCACGATGTAGAAATAACCGTCCTCGTCCATCGTGGCGATGTCGCCCGTGTAGAGCCAGCCGTCGCGCAGTGCGAGGGCGGTCTCCTCCGGCATGTTGTGATAGCCGGTCATCAGCGCCGGGCCGCGCAGCACCAGCTCGCCCTTCTCGCCCACCGGCACGTCGCTGATCTCGTCCTCCAGGCTGACGATCCGGCATTCCACGTCGGGGAAGGGCAGGCCTATCGATCCGACCCGGTTCTCGCCGCGCAGCGGGTTGATGTGCGTGGCGGTGGGCGTTTCGCTCATACCGTAGCCCTCCATCAGCGTCCCACCGGTCAGCGCCTCGAAGCGCCGCTTCGTCTCCGCCGCCAGCGGGGCCGAGCCGCTGATGCAGGCCCGGATCGAGCCGAGGTCGTATTTCCCCGCTACCACGTCCGGGTGGTAGTTGATCGTGTTGTACAGGCCGGGCACGCCCATGAAGATCGTCGGCTTGAAGGTGTCGATGCAGCTCAGCAGGTCGTCGGCGTCGCGCGCGCTGGGCACCATCACCAGCGCCGCGCCCATCGAGACGGCGTAGCTCATCACCGCCACCATGCCGTACACGTGGAAGAGCGGCACCGCCGCCAGGAACACCTCTTCCTCGTCAGGCAGGTCGCCGCGCAGCCAGCGCTGGAATTGCAGCGAGTTAGCGACCAGCGCCTTATGCGGGGAGCGGGCAGCCTTGGGCACGCCGGTTGTGCCCCCGGTGTACTGGAAGATCGCGCCATCCTGGGCGGGGTTGATCGTGACCGCCGGGCGCTGGCCGGGCGAATACGCATCCAGCAGGTCGGCCAGCCAATGATCGCCCTCGGCCAGCGGCTTGCGCGGGCGCTTGGCCCGCTGCGAGGCCGGGTAGAACTGGTCGAAGGGGGTCAGGATCGCCTGCCGGAGTGGGGTCTCGCCCCGTATTCCCTTCAGCCCATCGTAAAATTGGGCCAGCGCGATGGCGACCTCCACCCCGCTGTCGTTGATCTGGTCGGCCCAGCGGGCCGGGGGGAAGCTGGGGTTGAGCGCGACGACCACGCCGCCCGCCTTGAGCACCGCGAAAAAAGCGATCACGAACTGGGCGCAGTTGGGCAGGATCAGGCCCACCCGGTCCCCTTTACGGACACCCAGCGCGGTCAGGGCCGCCGCCAGCCGGTCGGAGAGCGCCCCCAGCTCGCGGTAGCTGAGCGAGGCATGGGCGCGGCCCCCGCCCGGCAGCCCGACCGAGCTGATCACCGCCGTATGGTCCGGGAAGCGGGCGGCGCTCTCGTCGAGCCGTGTGAACAGGGGAATGTCGGGGTAAGGGGCCAGCGAGACAGGCACCTCGGCGTCGTAGTGGCTGATCCAGGGTTTGTCGGCGTAGCGGGTGATGGGAGGCTCTCCTTACTGCTGTTGGCCTGGCGAATGGCCCGACCGTTAATCGCCGGTAGAATATAGGCGGGGGGCCGGGCACGGGATATGTTAAATATATCTGATGGTGATAAACTTTGGTAGCATTTATCAGACAACCATCACTGAGCTTATAGGACGGCTTATGGAAAACAACCAGACCGAACGGATGGTAGCCTGGCTGGATGAAGAGCGGCGCAAGGACAAGGCGCTGATCGCCAAGCTGGAAGAGCGCTCCTCCACTCAGGCCGCCCTGCTTGAGGAGCAGGCGCGGCGCATTCATTCGTTGGACGGCGAGCTGGCGGCCATGCGTGGCACCCAGTTGACGATCGGCACATTCGATGAGTCGATGGGCCGGCTGCGCTCCGAGTTTCTCGACGCGCTGGAGCAGACGCGGGCCAGGCGGGAGAAGGTCGACGAGGATCTCAAACGCCTGCGCGAGATGGACCGTGACGCGCTGACCAAGGCGCTGGAGGCGCATCAGCAGGACGTCGTCAACCGGCTGGAGCGCGAACTACAGCCGCGCAAGGCGGAAGTCGAGCGGTTTTCCCGCGTCGCCCAGGATTTGCAGACCTTCGCCGATAACCTGAGCAAGCGCCTGGAAGACTTTGAGCGGACGCTCTCCTTCCTGGAGGAGCAGCGCCGCCGCCAAGTCCACCCTGCTGGAGGAGCTGAGCCGCCGCAACGAGCGGGCAGTCGAGGAGCTTTCCGGCACGCTGCTTGAGCTGAAGCAGGAGCGCAAGCAGTGGATGGAGCAGTCGGCGTTGGCCGAGCACCAGCGCGAGCAGGTGATGAACGACATGGTCCGCCGGATCGACGCCTTCGGCGAGCAGATGGCAGGGTACGGCAAGCAGGTCGAAGGGTGGGCCGATACCCACCGCACGATGAAGAAATACATCGACGACTTCGAGCGGCAGACCGACCGGGTCGAGCGCCGCCTGAACGAGGTGACCGAGCTTCAGCGGCTGTCTGAAGACCGCTTCCGCCAGGAATGGGAAGAATTTTTGCAAGAGGATCAAAAGCGCTGGCGGCAGTTCACCCTGAACAATGAGGAAGCCTGGCGCATCAACGAGAAGCAGACGGATGACATGCTGGCTCAGCTTGCCCGGCTCGGCGAGCGGGGCGAGCGGCTCGTCCAGCACGTTCAAACGCTCACCAAAGCCCAGCAGGAAACGCTCCGCAGCCTGTCCGGCGCTTTGCAGACCATCCGCGAACAGTCTGACGACGGCATAAACGAGCTTCCCTCCCTCACCTGAGGCAGGCCGCACGATGACGTATGTGATCGGCACCGCCGGGCATGTGGATCACGGCAAATCGACCCTGGTCGAGGCGCTGACCGGCATCGACCCCGACCGGCTGGCCGAGGAAAAAGAGCGGGAGATGACCATCGACCTGGGCTTTGCCTGGCTGACTCTGCCTCGGAGCGGCTCGGTGGGCATCGTCGACGTGCCGGGCCACCGCGATTTCATCGAGAACATGCTGGCCGGTGTGGGCGGGATCGACCTCGCCCTGTTCGTGATCGCCGCCGACGAGGGCGTCATGCCCCAGACCCGCGAGCACCTCGCCATCCTCGATTTGCTGGAAATCCCCGGAGGGATCGTCGCCCTGACCAAAGCCGACCTGGTCGACGACCCGGAGTGGATCGACCTGGTCTCGCTCGACGTGGCCGAATTGCTGGTCGGCACGGCGCTGGAGGATGCGCCGATCATCCCGGTCTCGGCGCGCAGCGGGGCCGGGCTGGACGATCTGCTGGCCGTGCTCGACGAGACGCTGGCCGGGCGTCCGCCGCGCCCCGACCGGGGCAGGCCGCGTCTGCCAGTCGACCGGGTGTTCACGATCAGCGGGTTCGGCACGGTGGTGACGGGCACGTTAGTGGATGGTACGCTGGCGGCGGGCGACGAGGTCGAGGTCGTGCCAGGCGGGCGGCGGGCGCGGGTGCGTGGCCTGCAGAGCCACAAGGAGAGCGTCGCGCGCGCTCTGCCGGGCAGCCGGGTGGCGGTGAACCTGAGCGGGGTCGATACCCACGAGGTGCAGCGCGGGCAGGTGATCGCCCTTCCGGGCGTGATCGGGGCGACGACGTTAGTCGACACCAGCTTTCGTTACCTCCAGGATGCGGGACGCCCGCTGAAGCATAACGCCGAGGTGAAGTTCTTCAGCGGGGCAGCGGAGACTCTGGCCTACGTCAGGGTGCTGGGGGAGCGCGAGCTTTCCCCCGGCGCGGCGGGCTGGTTGCAATTGCGGCTGAGCGAGCCAGTCGCCATCGAGGCAGGCGACCGCTTCATCCTGCGCTACCCCTCCCCGCCGCAGACGATCGGCGGCGGTCAGGTGCTCGATCCACACCCACCCCACCGCTGGCGGCGCTTCAAGCCGGAGGTGATCGAGCGCTTCCAGGTGCTCGCCAGCGGCGCGCCCGCCGACCGGCTGCTGCATGCCCTGGAGGAAGCATTGGCCCTGTCCCCCGACCAGCTCCCCGCGCTGACCGGCCTCTCCGCCGAGCAGGTGGCCGAGTCCGGCGAGGCTTTGATCGCGGATGGCGGCCTGATCCCGCTGCCCGGTGGCTGGTGGATGGCCCGCGCTCGCTGGGAGCGCCTGACCGGGCAGATCGAGCGGGAGCTTGCCGCCTATCACCAGGCCAACCCGCTCCAGGCGGGCATGCGGCGTGAGATGCTGCGCAGCCGCCTGGGGGTGGAGGGCAAGCTGTTCGGCAGTATTGTCGAGATCGCCCAAGAGATGGGGCTTTTAGCCGACGAGGGGGCGACGATCAGGCTGCTGGAGCACGAAGTCCGCTTCAGCGCCGCGCAGCAGGCCGCGGTCGACTCGCTCTTTGAGCGGGTCGCCGCCGGGCCGACCGCCCCGCCCAGCGTCAAAGAGGCCAGGGAGATGGTCGGCGAGGACGTGCTGAACGTGTTATTCGCCCGTGGGGATCTGGTCCCGGTGAGCGGCGAGGTGTTCTTCGACTCGCAAACCTACGATGAATTGGTCGCCCAGGTTGAGGCGTATATCGGCACTCACGGCTCGATCACGGTCGCCCAGGCGCGCGACCTGTTCAACACCAGCCGCCGCTACGTGCTGGCCCTGCTCGAACACCTGGATTCGACCGGCTTCACCCGGCGCGAAGGCGACGCGCGGGTGCTCAGGCAGCCGCCCGCTTAGCGGAACAGCTCCAGGATCACCAGCGTCATCACCAGACAGGCGAAACAGAAAACGGTGGTCATCATGCCGAGCAGCACCTGCACCGGCCAGGGCAGGCGCGGCCTGTTTCTGGCTCTGGCCTGGCGGC